>JANXCK010000014.1 GCA_025060055.1 Fimbriimonadales bacterium
CGACATCGTCACACTCGATATCGGTGTGTACTACGAGGGCTTTTGCTGCGACACGGCAATCACCGTCATCGTCGGACACGCTGATTACCAGCGCAAGCGGCTCGTGCGCGTCACAGAGGAGGCGCTGCACAAAGCGTTGGAGGTGGCTCGTGCGGGCAACACGACGGGCGACATCGGCGCCGCAGCGCAACAACACGCTGAGTCGTTCGGATTCAAGCCCGCCAAAGGCTTAGCAGGACATGGCGTGGGCAGGTTTGTCCACGAACTGCCCGACATCCCCAATATCGCCGAACCGGGCACGGGCGTCGAACTCAAGCCTGGCATGGTGCTTGCTGTTGAACCGATGATTGTGATGGGCGACCCTGAGGTGGAGTTCCACGAGAACGAATGGTCAATCATCACACGCGATCGTAAGCCCGCCGCGCACTTCGAGCATACCGTCGTGATTACCGAGAACGGCGTCGATATACTAACGATAGAATAGTAGGCGCGACGGCGTTCCGCATTTATACCGATCGGGGCTTCAAACGCTTCATTTGCCCTCACCCCTTTGCCTCCTCTTCTGCCCGCGGGTTGAGGCAAAACGATGTACCCTTGCCAGCTTGCCTTCTCTCCTCCCACGCAGTAGGAGAGGGAGAGCTTGACCCCCCTCTCCCGCGTCGCGGGAGAGGGGCTGGGGACGAGGGTAGTATGGCACTTGAAACCCCGATTGGTAAGTGCCTCCAGGATGAAATCGTCTTGTTTTGGGCGCGTCGCGGACGCGCCCCTACAGGGCATTCTGGGTAGGGGCGGGTTGGGAACCCGCCTCACAAAAGGACGATTTCACCTTTGAGGGACATAAGTGCCTCCAAGACGAAATCGTCCCCGATTGCGCTAGCATGGCGCGGGAACCGCGCCCATATGGGCGAGGTCACCTCGCTCCTCCGCTCCATCCTGTGCTTCTCGCTAAAAAGGGACGATTCCAAGTTGGAGGCACTTATGAGCCGCCCCTGCGACTTGGCACTCTTCACCGCAGCAGTGGCGACTCCTAACACATGTAGGTCGTGCAGACGTTGTCTTTCTGGGCAGATGCGCTGCCTACCTGCGTCTGTATTCCTTTAGCGAGCATGGTGATTGCAATCAGCCAAACAAGCCACAGAGCAAGTCTCTTCATAATCACTCATTCTGTTAGAGGCACGAATCAGCGCGGGTAATCCACCGCTTGAACGGCAGGTGCGGGCGTCGGCGCACAGCGGGCGCACTAACTGCACGGCTCATACCCCGATTATACCGCGCCTTGCGCCCCACCCAGACGCTCAGCGAGTATAATTCTACGGCAGGTGAGATAGTATGCCAGTGCTGGAAATCCCAGAGAGCGAGGTCGTAGAGGATATTGGCGGCAGCGAGGCGCGTGAATGGAAAGTCATCTTGTATAATGATGACTTTCACCTTTTTGAACAAGTGGTTTACCAAGTGCAGAAGGCGACAGGCTATCCGTATCAACGCGCGCTGGCAATCACGATGGAGGCGCATACGACAGGGCGTGCCGTAGTGTGGGCAGGCGCCATCGAGGAGTGCCTGCGTGTCGAAGCGGTGCTGCGCGAAATCGGGCTGCACACCGACATCGTGGCATAAACAGCAGGAGTCAGCGACTGGGTGTCGTACTTAACTCAGTTCACAGGAGAGGCGAGCAAACGATGGCAAAACGCACGGAGCGGCAAGAGGCGCGTCGTGAACAGATTCTCAACGGCGCGGCGCGTGTGTTCTCCAAAAAGGGGTATCACGCCAGCACCGTCGACGAAATCGCAAAGGAGCTGGGGCTAACTAAAGCCAGCATCTACTACTATGTGCGCGATAAGAGCGACCTACTGTACCAGCTCTACAAGCGGGCGATGACGATGCTGCTGGAGTCGCAGGCAGAGATTCTCGCGCGTCCTGACCCGCCCGACGCGAAGCTGCACGGAATGATTGAGGAGTATGTGCGCATTGTGGGCGGCGCAACTGCGATGTATAGCGTGGTTGTGCTGCGCGAGCATCACGCCTTACCCCCGCGTAAACGCAAAGAAATCATCGCCTTGCGCGACCAGTACGAACAGGGCTATCAGCGATGCATTCAGGAGGGCATCGAGCAGGGTATTTTCGAGGCGCAGGATGTGAAGATGGCGTCGTATGTGGTGCTGGGCGCGCTGAACTGGATACCGAACTGGTACAATCCGCGTGGCACGCTCAGCAAAGAGCAGATTGGGCGGATGTTCGCTGCGCAGCTGATGCGTGGCTTGCTCAAGCGCGACGCGCCTACAGCCGAACCCTGACAGGACGCTCCGCGCCGCCCGTCGCTTGCACGCGCAAGGTGAGTGTCTCGCCCTGGCGGAAGCCGTTGCGCTTCCGTACCCGCAGATGCAGCTTATAGCACGGGGCGTACTCCAAGATGTCCAGCACTTCGCCGAACGCCTCGCGCAAGTCGTGCGCTTGCTCGACGGCGATTACGCGCCCGCCCGTTGCGTTCGCTAAATACTCCAGCGTCTGGCGCACCTGCGCGTACTCGGTAATCGTCTGTTCGTTGCCCAGCAGCACGAAAATTAGCTTCACCGAGTGCCGTTGCGCGACCTGCAGTGCGTCCTGCTCCGTGCGCGAGACGCCCGCGATTTCGTTCTGTCCGTCAGTGAACATCACCACCCAGCGTTCGCGCTCGGGTGGCTCGCCCGCGAGGAACTCAGGAATCGCGTAGCAGAGTGTGTTCCACAGGGGCGTCCCGTGCGGCGTGAACGGGCTGCGGTTTAGTTGCTGCAGTGCCTGTAGCACTTGCGCCTTGCTGCTACCCATCGGCGCACGCACATCGTAGTCGGCATACTCAAGCCCCAGCGAGGCGAAGTTCACCAATCCCAACCGCGCGCTGCGAGGCAGGTCGTTCACCAATCGCTCGCCTGCAGGGAACCGACGCCGTTCGGGATCGGTGTCCTGCAGCGACAGCGACTGATCCCACGCAATCAGGATGCTGAACAGGCGTTTCTGCTGAGGACGCCGCGCTTTCCCGTGCTTCCAGCCGACCAGCTCCACTTGCACGCCAGGCTCATCGCAGCGCACAGAGAATGCGCTCAGGTCAGGATTTTGTAGGTGCGGCGCATCTGACTTGAAGTAGGCAACGCGCACCACGCGCGTCTGCGGCGGCAGTGGCGTGGACGGCAGCGAATGCACCTGATACTCTGGCGCACACCCCGATGTCAGTAGCAAAACCCCCAACAACAGTGGCTTCAAGCGTCGCATTCCGTCCCCTCCAAGCGGTACAATTTACCCGATGGCGAAGCAATCTGACGGCGGAATCAAAATCGTCACCACCAACCGCAAAGCCTACCACGATTACCATGTGGAGGATACCATCGAGGCAGGGCTGGTGCTGACAGGCTCGGAGGTCAAGAGCGTTGCGGCGGGCAAGGCAAGCCTGACCGATGCTTACTGCCGCGTGGAGAACGGCGAAATGTGGGTGCAGAATATGCACATCGCACCCTACGAGAACGCGGGCTACGCCCAGCACGAACCCCGTCGCAAGCGCAAACTGCTCCTGCACAAATCGGAAATCCAACGCCTGCGCGGCAAAGCCGAGCAGAAGGGCTACACACTCATCCCGCTCAAGCTCTACTTCCGCAACGGCAAAGCGAAGCTGGAAATCGGGCTGGTGCGCGGTAAGCGCCAGTACGATAAGCGCGAGACCATCAAGCGCAAGGATATCGAGCGCGAGCTGCAGCGCGAGCTGGGACGACGATAAAAATGGGGGTATAATCCGAACGCTATGCCTGCAAAGACTGCACCCGTGAAACCGCGCCCTCGGAAGCGCACGACCAAACACCCTTCCGAGCCAGTGCTGCCCGCTGAGCTGCGGGAGGTGCTGGAGTCGCTGGAGCGACTGCGCCGTCTCAACTTACCAGAGGAGGATGGCGAGCCGTTGGAAACCGATTACCACCGCGTGCAAATCGCGTTGCTGGACGAAGTGGTGCGCCAGCACCTGGGCGACACGAACGACTACTTCTGCGGCGGCAACATGTTTATTTACTATAGCTACGAGCAAGCACTGGAAGTCATCGGCTACGTAAAGGAGCGCAAGCCGCCTCAGCCACGCTACAAAGGTCCCGACTTTTGCCTTGTGAAGGGCGTGGACGGCACGAAGCCACGCGGAAAATGGGAGGTTTGGGAAGAAGGGGGCAGGTATCCCGATTTGATTGTAGAGATTACCTCCTCCAGCACGGAGAAAAAGGACAAGGAAGAAAACCCGAAGTTCTACGCGACGGTGTTCCATACGCCAGAGTATTTCTGGTACGATCCGTTCAAAGGTGAGCTGCGGGGCTATCGTCTGGTGGGAAGTGAGTATGAGCTGATTGTGCCGAACGAGCAGGGCTGGCTCTGGAGTCAGGTGCTGGGCGCGTATGTGGGGTTGTGGGATGGGGTATGGCAGGGGCGTCGGTATCGATGGGTGCGACTGTACGATGCGGAGGGACGCTTAGTGCCCACGCAAGCGGAGCGGGAGCGCCAACGCGCAGAGCAGGAACGCCAGCGCGCAGAGCAGGAACGCCAGCGTGCCGAGCAAGCGGAAGCCGAGCTGGAACGCCTGAAGGCAAAACTGCGCGAGTTGGGCGTGGAGCTTTAGCGTTCCACCCGCACGCGATAGGCTTTGTCCAACCGATTCGCTCGGATTGCGCTGCCTGCGTGAACCAGCGCGTAGCGCATGCGCCAAAAGAGCAGGGTAATCATCAAGCCGATTGCCAGTCCCAGCAGCGCGGCGACCAGCCAGCGTGCGGTCGCATCTGAGTGGTGTTGCACTGCCCAGTGATAGAGCCATAGGCTCAGTACCCCGCCGACGATTCCAGCGCCGCGCGCAGGGTTCACAGGCAGGTTCGGCACGCAGTGTGCCAGCCCGTAGCCGAGCAGTCCGCCCAGCACGGCTAGCCCCATCAGCCGCGCTGCGCCCTCACCAATGCCACCCAGCCAGCCGAACAACAGCTGCCCCATGAAGCCCGACACGCCGCCCAGCACCATCCCACCCAGCGCGTTCCCAAGCACGCGCCCGATGCGGAATTCCGCTCGGTCAACCTGCTTGAAAAAGGCTTGTGGCAAGCGCAGCCCCAACGCCAGAATCAGTCCGATTGCCGCCCCCCAGCTCGCCATCACCACCAGCGCCCAGTAGCTTCGCTCGCTGGGTAATGGATACCAGTCGCTCACCTCACGTGGGTCTACCGTGAGTTGCTGGCTCCACTCGCCGTCACGCAGGCTGCCTGTGTACTCGCGCGTGCGCCCGTTGATGGTAATCCGCAGCGTGTACGCCGTCGGATCGGGATCGCCGTGATTGTCGTAGTGATGCACAGAGACCTTATAGGTTCCTTCGGGCGCACGGTCTGGGGGCCAATAGATGTTCTCCACAGGGCGCGTTGTTGTCTGCAGGGGGTCGCGGTTGGCATCCACATCCAACTCGCCGCCTGTGGGGCTTCGAGTCTGCCCATACCAGATACGGTTGCCTGCAGGGTCAATCACATGCAAGTCTAAGTCGTTGCGGTTGTTCCACGCCAGCGAGAACTGTGGGTCACCAAACTGCGCCCCTGCCTGTTCGAGGCGCTCCGTAATCTCGTCCTCCGTCTCGAACAGCAGCACACGGTTGCCAGCGAGCAGCGCGTGCGTGTTGAGCGTATCGAACAGCGCGTTCATCCCAAGCGCTGCGAGCAAAGCGACGAGCAGTCCGATAGTTCCAAACAGCAGGCGCACGCCCATCGCCTACCTCCGAAACAGCCCCATCAGCCGCTGCAGCAGCGTCTCCTGCGACGCGCGACGGGCGCGATGCACGCCGTTGCGGGGCATCGGTGCGTGGGCATACGGCGCGCGCTCCCTGCTCAGCCATGCAATCAGCTCATTCCAATATTCGCAGAACTTCTGCGTGCTGCCGATGCACTCGGTTCGAGCCGAGTCCAGCCGCGCTGTTATCCGCTGAATCTCTTGGGTGAGCCAGTCGCGTCGCTCATAAAGATTCTGTGCTTCCTGCGCTTTGGCGAACGCCTGCTGTACCGCAGGTTCTTCGCGCCGTCGCTCGACATGCTTCCAGTGGAGGTAAGCCACTCGCGCCTCACGCTGGCGGATCTCCGGGTCGCGCCAACCTTTCACGGCTTTGTAGACGATGTACGGCGCACTGATAATCAAGCCGATAATCAGGAACACCCAGAAGGCGAACTCGGTTCCCGTCTGTGCCCCCAGCATCTGCGCGGATTGCTCACGCTCCTTGTAGAGCGTGTATAAGCCCAGCGCGTCTACGAGCGCAATCGCGACTGTGAGGACGACTGTCACTCCCGTGAACACAGCGACACGCCACACCGAGCGCATCGAGGGGAAAGGCGCAGGGGCATCCAGGGCATCGCGCCGCTCGCTTGCCTGCGCCGCTGAGGACGCCAGTGAGTACGCCGTGTTGCCCACCAGTTTCTCCACAAACAAGCCGATGACCGCCGCGAGCGCGACCAGCCAAAGCGACTCGCCCCGCTGCAGCACCTCAAGGCTCAAAAGTCCCGTGATTACGCCCAGGTTCACGCCGAGCAACAACCCCGCCGCCAGTGGCGCGAAGAACTCAAACAGCCACTGTCCGACCGTTGTCCAAATGCTGCCCTTAGATGAAGTAGGGGCGACACCCTGCTCGCCGCACACCTCATCGTCAGAGGCGAAGTCGGCACGGAGCGCATTCTCGACCAGTTGCGGGCTAATTCGCATCGGTGTGGGCTGTCGCGTCGTGCGCCGCTTGGGTTCGGGCTGTACGGGCAGTGGGATTTTCGCTGCTGCCATCGCCTGCATAAACGCCGTCTGCGCCTGCTCGATTGCCTGCAGGGTCTGCTGAAGCTCTTCGGCATACTTTTTGCGCTGTGGCTCCAGCTCGTGGCGCAGCTGTTCGTACTGCGTGGCAGGGATTTTCACCCAGCGGGTGTAGTGCATGCGCAGTTCGCTCGCTTCCACCTCATAGCCCGCGTTGCGCAAGTACGACTCCATCTGCAGCACGACATGCTCCGCGTCCGCCAACTGGCTGTGGAGAATGACAGGCGTCTCGTAGAACACGCCTGGCTCCAGAGGCATATGCCAAAACGGCGCGGCGTCAGGATACGGCGCAATCGGCGGGCTGGGCACATACGCTGTTAGTTGCCCGTCCCCTGACGACTGAGGCACAACCTGCTCGCTCGCAGTTGCGTTCTCGGTCTGTGCAGCAGCGCTCGGCGAGGGCGTTGCTGGCATCTCGGCTGCTGCGTAGTTGGGATTGATTTCATGAGGTTCGCGTTCCATCTTCTGTCCCCCTATTCTAAAGCGTGGAGGCGTTCCTCAACACGCTCTAAGGTGTCCAAGGCGTCGGTCTCGCCGAACACGAACAATTTACCTGCTTCGCGCAGGGGCGCGTAGTAGTCGTTCTCCACAGGGGCGCGGTACTTGTTCAGCACAGGACCGACTATCACGGCGACCACCTGCGGGTTCTGCGCCAGCTGCGCTGCGAGATTGCGCGTTGCCTGAGCAGCATGCGATTCGCCGTCGGTGAACAGGCACAGCACGAATCGGCGTTCGGGATATTGTGGCAAGTAGCGCTGAAACTCTTGAAGCACCTTGTCGGGGCGCGTGCCCCAAGTGCCCATGTAGTTCTCAATCGTGTCGCGCGAGACCTTGTCAAGTTCTTTAGACGCAATAGGGCGGCTCTCGTGAACTGTTTCGAGCGTTTCGGCGTAGCGCCAGATTTTGACGGGCGTGCGCGTGGGGAGTACCGTGCCAATCAGCTTATTAAGAAACGCCACGCCGCGCTGCTTCTGCTGTTTTGAAACCGATTGGCTCACATCGAACCCTGCACCGACCGCCAGCGGCACCTTGAGCATTCGGCTTTGGCTATACCTCCAAACCCCCCAACCTACCAGCCCGACAAGAAGCAGCACACCGAGCAGGATTAGCCCGACAAGCAGCGGATTGTGCCCGTCCCCCTCGTAGCGGCGGCTTTGGCTTCCCCGATTTCGTGCCATCGTTGCCTCCTGTTGCTCATACGAGTATCTTCTCAGGAAAGTTTCCCCCAACGCAATTATACACAACTCCTGCGCATTTACCGAATCGCGCTCTCAGGTGTTCGCTCCCTGCTCGGCGAGAACTGTGCGCAGATGCTGATGGAACTTCGCGAGACTGCCTGCGTGCAGGGCAACTTCCATCAGCTCGAGCAGCTGGGAAGTGTCCTTCACTTGACTAAGTTCTTGTATCAGTTGCTCCGAAGGTTCACCGTATAGCCCCTGTAAAGTTTTCACAATCGCTTGTTGCAGTCCCCGCTGCAACCCCTGCTGCAACCCCTGTTGTCGCCCTTCTTCCAGACCGCGCTGCATTCCGCGTTGCATCCCGCGTCGCATTCCTCGGCGATAGCCGCGCAAGAGTCCGCGGCGAAGCCCCTTCCGCTCGATGGAGGAAATCAAGTCCCCCCCGCGTTGGCGTCGCACCTCCTCCAAGATTTGCTCGTATTGCTCTTCCAGCTCCGCAGGCAGTCGCATCGCTCGCTCCAGAAACGCCAGTATCTGCCGAATCTCCTCCTCATTATACCCTCTTTC
>JANXCK010000019.1 GCA_025060055.1 Fimbriimonadales bacterium
CCCGTCGTCTAAACCGACACCGTTCGTCAGTGGGGGCACTGGCGCTGCGCGGAGCGCGTGCGTAGCCTCAGTGTCCCCGCCGACGATTTGTGTTGCAAGTGCCGTTAGCGTCCCTCGCTTTCCAACGCGGCAAGCGACACCTTCTGCGGCGGTAGCCCGAACGCCGCACAGAGCCGATCGACCACCAGCGGCGCACGCGCTGCCTCAATCAGGCATGTGATGCGGTTGTGCGCGTCGCTCATCTGCTCAATCGCAACGCCCGCCTCGTACAACACCTCGGCGACCTTGGCGAACACCCCGTGCAGCTCGCGCATATTCTGGGCGAAGATGGACACCATCACGCGACGCGGCTTCACAACAACAGGAAAACCATGCTCTTCCAGAATCGCGCAAGCGCGATGGGCGAGTTCCGAGTCGACGCCAAAACTGATGCCGTTGCGCTGCAGCTTGATAAGGAAGATAGGGATCTCTGCCTCACGCAGCAGGTTCAGAATCTGCTGGCGCTGCGCGGTCAGCGAATGGCTGTGCGGCGCCCGCACCACCAGATAGGCAACTTCAGCCGAGACGCTGATTGCGCTCACCCCGCGCTCGCGCTCGAAGCTCACACGCTCGCCCTGCACAATCGCCCAACCCTCATGCATCCCGACAGGAGTATACCTGAAGGGGTGAGGTACAATCTGCGCGGGATGCCTACGCAGCGCCTCAAAATCAAGGGCATGACCTGCGCCGCTTGCGTGCGCCGTGTGGAGCAGGTGCTTGCCCACGCGCCAGGCGTGCAGCGTGCCAGTGTGAATCTTGCGACCGAAGTCGCCGAGATTGACGCGACGCATCCGATTGACCCAGAGGTGCTGGTTGAGGCGGTTCGCAAGGCGGGCTACGACGCAGAACCGCTTAGCCCCATCAGCGAGCAACCTGACGCGGCAGTGCGCGCACTGCAGCGACGCCTTATCATAAGCCTTCTCCTTACGGTTCCCGTAGTCGTGATGAGCATGCTGCTGCCCGATTCGCTGCCCCATCAGGGCTGGATTTTGCTTGCGCTCACGGCGCCTGTGCAGTTTGGTGTTGCGCTCCCGCTGTACCGTGCAGCGTGGGGCGCGCTGCGCCACGCCACTGCAAATATGGAGGTTTTGGTGCTGCTGGGCACGCTGGCTGCCTTCGGCTACAGCCTCGCGCTCACCCTGCAAGGGCACAGCCATCACCTGTACTACGAGACTTCGGCGGTCATCATTACGCTGGTCTTGCTGGGGCGCACGCTGGAGGCGCGGGCGCGCAGGCGGGCACAGCAGGCATTAGGGGCACTGTGGAGCTTGCTGCCGCACACCGTGTTGCGCTGGAACGGAACCGCCTACGAACCCACGCCCCTTGAGCAGGTTCAGCGCGGCGATAGGTTGCTTGTGCGCACGGGCGAGCGTGTCCCCGTGGACGGCATCGTTTTGGAAGGGCGCGGTTGGGTGGACGAGTCGGCACTCACGGGCGAGTCGCTCCCCCAAGAGCGTGCTGCGGGCGACCGCGTGCTGAGTGGCGCGCTGTTGACCGACGGCGTGTTGCACCTGCAGGCGCACGCTGTGGGCGAACAGACGCTGCTGGCGCAGATTGCGCAGGCGGTAGCGCACGCGCAAGCACGCAAAGCCGCCATCCAGCGCGTCGCCGACCAGGTTGCGGGGCTGTTCGTGCCTGTCGTCGCGGGGATTGCACTGCTAACCCTGCTGGGCTGGTACATCGCCACACGCGAGTTCGCTACCGCGCTGGTGCCTGCCGTGAGCGTGCTGGTGATTGCCTGTCCGTGCGCGCTGGGGCTTGCCGTGCCGATTGCAATGCTGACAGGCGCGGCGCGAGCAGCACGCGCGGGCGTGCTGATTCGTAGCTTCGAGGCGCTGGAGCGCGTGCGCACCATCGACACGCTCGTGTTGGACAAGACGGGCACGCTCACGCTGGGCAAGCCAAAGCTGGCGCGGGTGCTGACCGACGGCGTTAGCGAGGCAGACGCACTCCGCCTTGCTGCGGGGCTGGAGCAGGCAGTGCGCCATCCGCTGGCGGAAGCGATTTTGGAGGCGGCGCGGGCGCAAGGCGTTGCCCCTGCCGCCATCGACGCGATTGAGGTCGTGGCAGGTGGCGGAGTGAAGGGGGTGATGCCCTCACCCCCCAGCCCCCTCTCCCGCAACGCGGGCGAGGGGGAGCGTCTGCCCTCACCCTCCAGCCCCCTCTCCTGCAACGCGGGCGAGGGGGAGCGTCTGCCCTCACCCCCCAGCCCCCTCTCCCGCAACGCGGGCGAGGGGGAGCCAGATTCCCCCTCTCCCACGCGGTGGGAGAGGGGGTCAGGGGGTGAGGGCATCATCCCCTCTCCCACGCGGTGGGAGAGAGGTTCATCGGGCGTGGGTCTGCTGCTTGGTAGTCCGCGCTTCCTGCGGGAACAAGGCGTTGAGATCGATAAAGCATGGAACGCTCCCGTGCTGCTGGCGATCGAGGGGCGCGTGGTGGCGGGCTTCGAGTTCGTTGACAATCCGCTTCCCGAAGTTGCTGCGACTGTAGACGCGCTGCGCCGCGCAGGGCTGCGCCTCGTGCTGTGTTCGGGCGACCATCCTGAGGCGGTGGCGGCGTTTGCGCAGCAGGTGGGCATCCACGAGTGGCACGCAGCGCAACTGCCTCAGGACAAAGCGGCACTGGTACGCCAACTCACGACGGAGGGCAGGCGCGTGGCGTTCGTGGGCGACGGAATCAACGACGCGCCCGCCCTCGCCGAAGCACAACTGGGAATCGCCGTTGCCACGGGCACGCAACTCGCCGCCGCGAATGCCGACCTCCTCCTGCTGAACCGCGACCTGCGCACCTTGCTCGAAGCGCTGCGCATCGCGCATGCCATCTACCGCGTCATTCGGCAGAACCTGTTTTTTGCGTTCGTCTACAACATTTTAGGCATCCCGTTGGCAGCACTGGGCTACCTGAACCCGATGCTGGCGGCGCTGGCGATGAGCCTCAGCTCCGTGTCTGTTGTCGCGAACGCCCTGCGCCTGTTGCGTTAGGTATAATACACCGAACCCTTCTGGCTTCGCTGGGCGAAGCCCCAAAACACGGTCCGTAGGAGGGCAAAACCGATGGAACATCCGCGCTACTACGAAACGATGGCAATCGTGCCGACCTCGCTGGACGAGGAGCAGATTAACGCGCTGATTGAGCGTGCGCGCACCGTGCTGCAAACGATGGGCGCCACTGTGCATACGGCGCGTGTGTGGGATCGGCGCAAGCTGGCATACGAGATCAAGAAACACAAGGAGGGCGTCTACCTCCTGTTCCGCTACGAAGGACAGCCGAAAGCCGCTGAGGAGCTGAACCGCATCCTCAAAATCAACGAGGATGTCATCCGCTTCCGCACCTTCCGTCTGGAGCCGGAGGAGTTCGCCAAATCCTCATAGGGGAGGGTGCTATGAACTACAACCGAATCATTCTGGTCGGACGGTTGACCCGCGACCCTGAGCTGCGCGCAACCCCCGATGGGGTTTCGGTCGTGCGTTTTTCAATAGCGGTCAACCGCCCCACACGCCAAGGCGAGGAACAGCAAGCGGACTACTTCGACATCGTCGCGTTCCGCCAGCTGGCAGACACCGTCGCCAACTACATGACCAAAGGGCGTCTGGTGCTGGTGGAAGGTAGACTGCAGACTCGTCGCTATACCGACCGTGAAGGCAACCCGCGCAGGGCGTTCGAGGTGCTGGCAGATACTGTGCGCTTCTTGGAGCGGCGCGAGGTGGAAGCGGAGCCAGTTGGAGTGGAACCTGCGCCCGCTTTTGAGGCGCGCACCGTCCAAGCGCCCACCGCTGCAACGACCGCACCCAGCGCGGAGAATGACTACTACGACGAAATCGACCTTGAGCCAGGCGCGCTCGATGATGAAGGTGTGGACGACCCGTTTCGCTAAGGAGGCATGCAAATGGCAAACGAGCGATTAGACCTCACGAAGAAGGACACCGACGAGGAGTTAGAGTTAGGCAAGCGTCGGGTGGCGCGTCGCCGACGCAAGAATGTGTGCCCCGAAGACTCCTACTTTGACTACAAGGATGTGGCGACGCTGCGTCGCTACACCACACCTGAGCGGGGCAAAATCCTGCCCCGTCGCCAGACGCACCTGTGCGCCAAGTGCCAGCGTCGGCTCGCACTGGCAATCAAACGGGCACGCGAACTCGCACTCTTGCCGTATGTAGCGTCCTGAGAGACGGCTCAGGAAGTCCTAATGCGTCGCGTCGGCGTCCGCGCCGACATAGTGGCACGGACAAGACTGTCCGTGCCACGAAAACCTGCCTTCAGGCAGTCTCGAACGGAGCAAGGCGATGCACATGCTGGACGAAAGCGGGTTGCTTGTGCAACGAGACCCGCACGGGATGATGGCGCTCACGCTGGATTTCCCCGCCCAGTGCGAGCATGCGATGCGGCTGGCAAGCGACTTGCCGTTGCCTGCGCTGCCCGATGCGCCGCGACAGGTTGTTGTATGCGGCATGGGCGGCTCGGCAATCGGCGGCGACTACCTGCGCGCCCTGTTCGAGGAATATGGCGACCTGCCCGTGCAGGTTATCCGCGACTATCAGCTGCCCCAAAGCGTCGATGCGCGAACCCTTGTGTTTGCCGTGAGCTACTCTGGCAACACGGAAGAGACGCTGGCGTGCTATCGGCAGGCACGCGAGCGCGGTGCGATGATACTCGCGCTTTCCAGCGGGGGCGAACTGCAGCAGCGCGCCGTCGCCGACGGCATACCCCATCTGCAGCTGCCAGGCGGGCAGCCGCCACGCACCGCGCTGGGCTATCTGTTCGTGCCCCTGATGCGCCTCTCCGAGAGGCTCGGCTTGCTGCCCGACCTTAGTCAGCCCTATGCGCAGATGCTTAGACGCCTCGCCCAGACGCGCGACGCGCTGCAGCCCGAAGTGCCGTTCGAGCGCAATCCCGCCAAGCAGCTCGCGCAGGCGTTGCACGGGCGTATCCCCCTAATCTACGGCTCAGGCGGCGCACGCGCCACAGTCGCCCTGCGCTGGAAAGGGCAAATCAACGAGAACGCCAAGCAGCACGCCTTCGCCTACACCTTCCCTGAGCTAAACCACAACGAGATTCTCGGCTGGGTCAAAGCGGCGGAACAGGCACACAACTGGAGCGTGGTGGTGCTGCGCGACCCCGACGAGAGCGCGAAAATCCGCACCCGCATCGAAGTCACCCGCCGTCTCGTGGGCGAACGCGCCACATGGCATGAACTCATCGCCGAAGGCGCCACACTACTGGAACGCCTGATGCACCTCACCTACTTCGGCGATTTCGTTAGCCTCTACCTCGCCTTCCTCAACGGCGTCGACCCCGAGAACATCGACTACATCAACATCCTCAAGGCGGAGCTGGCACGAGTGACAGAGTAGCGTTCGTTAGTTGCGTTCTGTCTCGGCGCGCGGCTCTTCCATCTGCACGATGGCGTAGCCCTCGGCGACTGCCAGCTCGTGTGCAGCCGTCGGCGCGACCACCGCTTCGCGCGCTTGCATGCGGAGCGCAATCAGCAGCGTGAGGATGCCGCATGCCAGGTAGATGCCAGCGAGGATGATGCCGTTAGCACGCAGGGCGGCGTCAGGAATGCGCAGGAACGCGGGTATGTCTAACATCAGGAAACTCCCAAACAGCAGCCAGCCCCACATCAGTAGGTTGCCTTGCAGCAGTCGCCCCAGTACGAAGCAGAGCGGGACACCGATGAGCCAGACCAGTGCGTAATCCAGCAGATTCGTGCGCAGGTCGTGCCACGACTCGGCGGCGAACGCGGCGACGGGGGCAAACAGCAGCGCCAGCAGCCCTAATCGCCATACGGAGCGCACATACCGACGGTAGGTTCCCAGCGCTGCCAGCGCGAACGCGCCAACGACGAGCGTCACCAAGCCTACCTTGCCCAGCGACCCCAGCCAGGGCACTGGGTCTTGTACAGCAGGTAGTCGGTCGCCATATCCCCAGTCCAACGCGCCCACGGCAAGGGTCAGTACGGTGACCACAATCCATCCTTCACGTGCCGCCAACGGATGCGATAGGGGCGAGTCGGGCGGCACCTCACGCCAGCGTGCTGGACACACCCACACGCTGAGCGGCACCAGATGCCCCAAGCGCGTGCGCCAATAGTTCGGCTCGAACCCCATGTACAGAAGCGCGACAAGCCCACCGCCTAAGATCACGAAGAACACGGCGGTAACCAGCATAATCGTTTGGTGCAGCGTGGGCGGATTGGCAGGGTCATATTCTGCCCATATGAACCTTTCGCCTTCACCCAGCAGCGCTGCGCCGACACACACTATGCCCAACAGCAACGCCCGCCCCGCTAAGGCTGCCGAGAACGAAGCGGCGTTGCCCTCGCGCCACTCCCAGAACACGAGATAACCCAGCAGCCCCAGCCCTACCAGCAAGCACCAGCCAATCGCAAACACGCCCCATGCTTGGAACCGACGCCGCTCGAAAAACCACTGCTCAGGCAACTCCCACCATTCGTTCACATCCTGCGCCAGAATCCCCTGCACTTCCACCGAGAGCCGACGCCGCGCCTCGCCCAAACGCAGCGTCTTATGCTCGTAGGTAAAACTGTAGTCGTAGCGGTTCGGGTGTTCCGTGCGATTGGTCTCGATCAGACGCCATTCGCTCAGGTCATAGTCCTGCATCTGCGTGAGGTATCGCTCGGCGCATTGGCGTGCCTGTGCCTCGCTGAGCATTATACGCGGCTTGCCGCGCTCATTCGGCAGGTTGCCAACTGCCTCTTCGGGCAGCACACGCACGCGGTCGAACACGGAGCCATCGGTAGACACATACACGAACCACTGCGTGCGCTCCTGCGGGCGGAAGAACCACACCTGCCAGTAGTCTTCTTGGGGCAGCTCTTCAGCGAGTCGCTCATACGCCTCCTCCTGTCCGATGGATTGCGCGTACGCTTCGGCATCGGCGTCATCATCTTCGATGAAAAACGCCAGTGCGCGGTAGCCCGCAAGCGGTGCGCCCAGCTGCTGCAGGTAGTTGCGGGCGATTTCGATCGCCTCTGCACGGTTGGTCTGCAACGCGCGGCGTCGCTCCAGCGCGTCTGGCTCAGCGTTGTACGCGTTCAAACCCCACAGCACAAGGAGCATTACGCCCATTAAAGCCCAGTGTCGTGGCTTGAGCGGACGATAGGGCGCGATTCGCGGCTCCGCGAACGGGGGTGGCGGTGGCACCACAGTTGCGGGCGCGTCCACCTCCTCCAGCGTGCGCAGCCGCCGCTGGCTCACATAAGTCCAAGCCGCGGGCACAAGAAGCAGTAGCACGCCCAACGCCGTCACGAGCGCGGAGACGCGCAGGTACGGCGCGTCCATGTTCAGATAGGTCGTTGCTGTCAACAGCGCGTTGTAGGTGTAGTGTGCTGCCATCGGTGCCAGCAGTCCGTAGCGCGCTGCCAACCAACAGAAAGCCAAGCCCACTGGGAGCAGTTCCAGCCCGCGCAGGTAGGCAGGCTCCGTCGG
>JANXCK010000032.1 GCA_025060055.1 Fimbriimonadales bacterium
GTACCATCGAGTCCACATCACGCCCCACATAGCCGACTTCCGTGAACTTAGTCGCCTCAACCTTCACAAAGGGGGCACGCACCAGCATCGCCAAGCGGCGGGCGATTTCGGTCTTGCCCACGCCAGTAGGACCTATCATCAGGATGTTTTTGGGCAGGATTTCGTCGCGCAATTCGGGGGCGAGCTGCTGGCGGCGGTAGCGATTGCGTAGCGCGATGGCAACGGCACGCTTCGCTTTGGCTTGCCCGACGATGTACTTGTCCAGTTCAGCGACAATCTGGCGCGGCGTGAGCGATTCAATTGGAATCACGATATCGGCTTTCACAGCCTTAAGTGTACCCCTGCGGGCACAGGGCATGCGAATTGCTCCTGTGCTCGCTGCGCGCTGGTCAGCAGCCGCTGCCAAAGTTGAATAATAAAACGAGTAAGTCGGCGTTGTTCACTGCGCCGTCGCAGTTGACGTCGGCGATGTTGCTGCCAGTCGCACCGAAATTGAACCACACCTGCAGCAAGTCGGCGTTGTTCACGCAGTTGTTGCCGTCCACATCGCCGTTGGTGGGGATACAGGTCGGGATCAAGAACCAAAAACCGCCCGTAAGTCGGAAGCCGCCCCCGCTGAGTTCATCCAGTCGCGTGGCATCGGGCTGACCAGCGGTGCCGCCGAGCGTGAAACCGCTCCCCGAAGCGAAGGTGACCCCGCCTGCGTCGATTGTCCACCAGGTCAGGTCATACCCGCTGCCTGATTGGGCGTGGGCGAGTGTCAGGCTCAGCAGCGCAAGGGCTGCGACACTCATCAGTTTCAGCAGTGTTTTCATTTTCAAGTCTCCTTCGATTTGGTACTGGGGCAAACCTCTGGGTCTGCCCTTGACCCCTCTCCCACTGCGTGGGAGAGGGGTAGGGTTGAGGGCTTACGGCGCACCGATGCGCACCACGCCTGAGCTGCCGTCGCGTTCTAAGCGCATCGCGCGCCAGAGTCGGAACCGCTCGTTGTAGTTGCCAGGGCGAATACGCACCGTGCCGTTCGTCTGCACGCAAACGGTGGCTTCGTACATGGTGTTGAGCAGCCGCTTCCACCCGACAAAGTGCCTCGCACACGACGGCTGCCGTCCATCACAGGCGAACCTGAGGAGCCTGGCTGGGTACCGTAAGTCGTGTAGTCCACGCGCCAAGTATCCGCAATAAAGCACGGCGGAACCTGACAGGAGGGCGTCCCTGGCGGACAGAAGCAGACATCGTTTGCGGAACCGACAACCGCCCCAAACGAAATGCGCTTGAAGGTGCCACCTGGATGGTGGATACCCGTTGCCGCGCTGCCGCTCGCCCAGCTGCTGCTGGCGTCCCAGCCAAGATAGAGCCCCGCCGCAATCGGTTCGCGAGACCCCAGCAAAGTCCAGTCGCTATCGGGATGCCGTTTGAGCAAGAGCGAACCCACGCTGCGCGGCAGCGAGTTCGGGTCGGGCGGCGTGCCGTCGCACGTGGCGTTCTGGAAGTTCCACACGAAGACCGTGTTATTCGCCTCTGTCTGATTGTCCACGCAGTGGTGCGCCGTCATAATGATAGGCGCAAAGTCCACTGAAGCGCGGTTGAGTGCAGCGCCTGAGCAAAACCCGACTATTCCCGACGATGAAATGAAGGAAAGCATCGTCACGCCTCGCGCCTCACTATCGCGCCAGTCTGGCTCGCAGGCGACATCGCGGAAGGTACAGCTCGCGGGCGCAAAGTCGCCCCCAAACGCGCCCTCCAACTCAAACACATACGCAATCGCGGTCAGCTCCGGCAACTGAACCCGCTCCGCGCCCAACGGGAGGTAAAACTCCAGCCCAATCCATTCGCCAAAGATGATGGTCGTCCACCACGTGCCGTCCTCGTTCAGGACGGGATGGCTGTAGGGACCGAAGGCATAGCCGCCTTTGGGATCATACACCCGCAGCTGCTCGCCGTTGCGCCCAAAGTCGCCTGTGAACTGGACGCGCAGGGCTTTAGCATCTTGCGAGTACAGCTCAAGGGCGGCGACCCGCCCGCCTTCGGGCAGGTTGCGCCAGCGCAGGCGTTTCATCAAGTCAGGGGGCGCGGGCGCAACATACCCTGCGGGGTGAAACCCCACCGCTCGGTAGCCTTCCCACGAAGGGTCAGGACGCTCGGTGCGGGGCAGCTGCACTTGTACTGCAGGGATTTGCGGCGCAAGGCGTGTTCCTGGCAACAGCATCGTTGTTGGTTCGGGCGCAGGGACGCCGTCAACAGCAACCTCGGTAGGAAGCAGGTTCTCTTCCTGTGCCAGTGCTGCTGCAGCCAATACGATGGCTAAGGCGATGTTCAGGTAGCGTTTCATCGTTGTGCCTCCTTATTGTAAGTTCACGAGCACCAGCACCATGCCCGTTTTGCCTTTCTCAAGGCGGGTCATGGCTTTGCCGATGATTGCGCCCTGCGCCTTGGCGAGGTCGTCCGCCTTCATCGCATAACCAGGGCGCTCAGCGGTGGTCAGAAAGTCGCCGGGTTCAATCGCGCGTTCGGTGGCGTCAGCGTAGACCCACACGCGCCCGCTGATGGCGATAGGCGTATGGCTCTCGCTGCCTTCCGTGCTGCCCAAGATGATGCCCTTAGACAGCCCGTTCGCGCCCGCCACTACGCCCACCACGCGCTTGCTGTACGCGCCTTGCGCCTTGCGCAGATGTCCCGGGTTGTCGGGGTCAATCTCCACCACCATGCCGGGTTCCACTGTGTCGGTGACAGGGAACTTCTCGGCGAGGTCAGCGCCCGTGATTTCCAGCACTCGGACTTCCACCGTTCCGTCGCCACGAATGCGCATAATGTTGCCACCGTAGCTCGGATAGCCGCTGTTCCAGAAGGCGATACTGTCCGCGTTGGCGTTCGTGCCCGTGCCGATGTAGCCCGCGATGTGCCACTTGCGCGCCGTATTCGTGTTGGTGAACTCCAAGCGCGCCACATCGTTTGCAGTCTCGTGCAGGCGCAGGGTGGCGTTGTCTAAGGTGCTGTCAGCAGCCACGTTCAATCGCGCCGTCATCAGAGACGCGGTACCGATGCCCACATTCCCCGAGAAGTGCCCACGCCCGATGAAGAAGCCTGCCCATGCGTTCGCACCCAATGCAGCTCCACGCACAGCGATGCCATCCGCGCCGTTCGCTACGCTGTTCAGCCCCCAAGCTGAGGAGCCAGACACTTCGACGCGTAGCCCGTCAGCAAGGGTGCCCGTGTTCGTGTTGGCAATGTTGATTAGGCGTTCGTTGCGGTCGCCGCGCACCTCCAGCAGATAGGCAGGCGTGTTGGTGCCCACACCCACATTGCCAGTGTTCGTGTTGTAGATGTTGTTCCCGCTCACTGCCCACACAGTCGCGCTGGCAGGTAAGTCCGCCCAGCTCGCGTTTCCACTGGCGTCGCTGGTCAGCACGCGCCCCGCCGCCGCACCTCGCGGATACTGCAACACGCCTGTGTTCAGATTGATGCTTAGGCGGGAGATGCCGTTGCCCAAGAAATGGAAGCTGTCGTCGCTGTCGCGATATTGCAAGCCCCAGTTTGTAAACGGCGGCGAGTGGGTAATCACCATACGGTCAGGGTTCGTCGTGCCGCCTTGGAACATGTTGAGCAGCGTGGCCGTGTTCGCGTAGGGCGTCGGGTTGAGCGGAATGCGCGGACTGAGGGTGATGGTAGTAGAACCCTGAATAATCTGAACCTCCAAGAAGCGCGGGGCGCCTGTCCACACGCTGGCGGGCGGATCCAGTGTCACGGTGAACAGTCCGCTGTTCACGGTCACAGAGATGGTTGTTGATTGCCAGACGAGGGTTCCGCCTGCTGATGCATCGAAAATGCGGAACACCATCGGAAGAGTACCGCCAAATGGTGCGGTGCCTTGGCGCAGGAACCCCTGAAAAGTGAACGCTTGGGTCACGCCTTGTGCGAAGGCGTTGCTCAGCACTGCAAGCGCGAGAACCACGCAAAGCCCAAAAGTGTGCACTCGTTTCAGCATACCAGACCTCCTTCGCGCGCTTTCGATACGCGCATAACCTATTTTACACATGTGGTCTTAACGGACTCTTAAATCGCCTCCTCTTAAATCGCCTCATGTCCTGGTTGGGGCAAATTCCGACATTTTTGCAGTGCCAGCTTGCGTCCCATCGCTTGATTGAGTTGTATAGCTTCTTGCAAAGCGGTGCGAGCGCGTTCAGTATTACCCTGACGGGCATACGCTTCCGCCAGGTATTGTAGTGCAATGGCTTGCTCAGGGCGCCAGTTGTGCGCTTGGCATTCGCGCACGCGCTGCTCCAGCCATTCAAGCGCCTCGTGGTCGCCCGCGCAGGCACGCAGATAGGCGCAGTGGACGTCCTGGAAAGGCATGTGTTGAGAGGCGACGCCGCGCTCGAGGAGGCGCTGAGCGTCTGCGGCATAGCGCAGGGCAGTCTCCAGATCGCCCTGCGTGTACGCGCAGAGTGCCGCCTGTTCCAGCATGTGCCCCGCGCCGAGCCAGTTTTGCTCCAGCTCTTGAGCAGTGGCTTCAGCAAGGGCAGACTCCATCGCCTGGGCGAGTTCGCCCTGCTCGCGCCACAGGTACACTTGCAGCCAGCGCGTGAAAAACGGCGATAAGCCCAGCTGACGCTCCCGCTCCGCGCAAGTCTCCAGCAGCTGCTGCGCTTGCGCCAGCTCGCCTTGCTGCAGCCAGCAACTCGCCTGCACATGCTGCACGCGATGCAGGTGGAGCACGTCGCCCAGCTGCATGTAAAGCCGCTGCGCTTCGTTCAGGTAGCGCATGGCGCGTGTGTATTCTCCGAAAATCATCAGCGGTTCAATCAGCGCTTCCAGCGCGTAGCCCAGCAGCACAGGGTCGCCCAGCTGCTGCGCCAGCTGGATGCCTTCCTCACGCCAGCGCAGAATGTCGTCTACATGTTCGAAGTAGGGCATCAGGTAGTGGAGGTTGTAATGCATGTGGACATCGGCATCGCACGGAAAGCGTTTGCGCAGCTGGCGCCAGTAGCGTTGCGTGGTGGGCGTGTCGTGGAGCGCCATCGCCACGCGCACAATCCAGAACATCGCCCAGCTGCGGCGCGGGTCGCGCCGATCTACCTGTCGGAGCGCGTGGGCGACAGGCTGCGCTTGGTGAAATCGCCCTGTTTCGACCAGCAGGCGCATCTGCATCAGGCGCACCTCGATCGCATCGTAAGGGGCGAGCCTGCCTGAGTCGAGCCAGCGTTGCAGGCGGTTCAGGGCGTCGTCATGTAGCGGGCGCAGATACCAGTACCGTTCCGTCGCCCGCATCAGGCGCGCCGCCTCATGCAGCTTACCTGCCTGCTCCAGAGCCGTCAGCGCGCGCATAAGGAGCGGGCGCGCCTCGTCCCAGAACGCCAGCCAATCGGGTAGCTGCGCTGTGTAGGCATCCTTGGCGCGGTCAAGGGCGGTTCGAAGCGCCCACGCGCACAGGCGTCTCTCGGCAGCGCGACGCGTGACCTCGTTAAGCAGGCTCTGAGCGAACTCGCGCACGGTCTCCAGCATCCGATAGCGCGTCGGAGCCTCACCCACTCGCTGAATTAGGCAGGCATCCTGCAGGGGCAGGAGCGTCTCCTCCAACTGGCTTAGCGTCAAGCCCGAAATCATGCACGCCTGCTGCATTGTCCATGTCTCAGGTAAGAGGCTCAGCTGTGCCAAGAGGCGTCGGGAACGGAGTGGCAGCAGCGCGACGGTGGTTGCCAGGACGCTTTGCATCGTGCTGTGGCGCGGCTCGATGTCGCGCCGACGCGCCCGCAGCCAGTGCAGGCGTTCGTGAATGCGCTCCAGCATCTGGGCAGGGGTGAGCGCATCCAAGCGCGCTGCCGCCAACTCCAGCGCAAGCGGAATGCCATCCAGTTGGCGGCACAGCGCGTGCAAATCCGAGCAGTTCTGCTCGGTCAGCTCAAACTGCGGCACAACTTGGCGTGCGCGCTCGATAAACAGGGTCAGTGCAGAGCAATCTGCGGTGGCGTCGCACGCAAGAGGCGTCAGGGCAAAAATCGTCTCGCCCTCGATGCGCAGCGGCAGGCGCGAGGTGATACAGAGGCGCAACACGGAGACTCGCCGAAGCAGTTCAGCCACCGCATACGCGCCGTCGGGTAGTAGATGCTCGAAGTTGTCCAGAAACAGCAGCGGGCAGTTTTGAGTGCAGTAGCGTTGGAGCGTTTCCAGCAAGTCGTGGGTCGGCGCCAGCCCCAGCGTTTGGATGAGATGGGGAACCAGCTGCGCTGCGTTGCTGATAGCGGAGAGCGCGACCCAGTGGATGGGCGTTTCGCCATCAGCAGCGAGCTGGTGCGCCATCTCCAACGCTAAGCGTGTCTTGCCCACACCGGCCAGCCCCACAATCGTGATGCAGGCACGCGTCGAGTGGCGCAGCAGCTCCGCCAAGCGAGCCATCTCCCTCTCGCGCCCCACAAAGCGCGTGGGCGGCAGCGGCGGGAGCGCAGTAGGCAGCGTCGAACGCGCAACACGAACGCTCAGACCGACCTCCAGTCCCCCCGTGAGGCGCCGTTGCGCTTGCTGCCAAAGCGCGCGTACCGAAGCGGGTGGCGGTTCGCCCGTGAGCCGACGATACTGCTCCTGCCACGCCGCCCCCAACTGCGCCGCCACCGCGTACTGACGCGCCTGTAGATGAAGTTCCATCAGACGCGCTGCCGCCTCCTCGTCCAGTGGATTGAGCTGAACCTTTTTCGTCAGCCATTCGCACACGCGCTCTGTATAGCCCCGCTCGGAATCGATCTGGATGAGTCGTTCCAACGCATGGAGGCACTGCGCTTGCAACTCTGCGGCACGCTCAATAATCCACGTGTCGTATAAGCCTAACAGAAACTCGCCTTGGTACAGGCTGAGCGCCAACGCCAAATGCTCATACTGTTGCGCAAGGTCTGTGGTAGCCCGCGCACGCTGCAGGGCGTTCTCGAACTCCAGCACATCCGCCCGAAAATTTTCGGGATTGAGCGCCACCCACTGTGTGTCTGCTTGTATAAGTGGCTGCCTGTCCCTGCTGTGAAAGGCATTGCGTAGTGCGTTCAAGGTGACACTGAGGTTGTTGCGGGCGTAATCTGGTTCCAAACTTTCCCAGAGCAGGTTCGCGAGCAGTTCACGCGCAAACCGATGCGGCGGGTTCGCTACCAGATAGCTGACCAAGGAGACTGCTTTTGCTGTGCGCAGCCGCGTAACCCGAAGCGTCCCATAGCACGCTTCGAAACCTCCGAGCAGGCGGAAGTACCACTTCGTGTCGTGCGGCGGCACTATCGTCGTGTATAGTATACCAGCGAGGATTCTCGGGCATGAGAGTTCAAGCCGTTCCTGTGCCAGCGAAGCCCACTTGCGCGGGCTACACAGCCGACGAAGGTCGGCTTCGTCTGCAAAGGAACGGCTTCAGCCGTCAACGACTTAGACAAAAACGCAATTCTTCCCCCTCTCCCACAGCGCGGGAGAGGGGGCAAAGGGGGTGAGGGCAGATTTACTTCTTGCGGCGGCGCAACCCAATCAGACCCGCCAGACCTGCACCCAGCGCTATCATGCTGGCTGGCTCAGGCACAAAGCACGCGCCA
>JANXCK010000003.1 GCA_025060055.1 Fimbriimonadales bacterium
TGCGCCTTCAGGCGTGGCGTAGTAGCGAGTTCGTGCTACATGCAAGTAGCCTCGGTATCCCAGTATGCGCGAGATTTCTTGCTCTGGGATTTGCAGGTACTGGCAGATGTCGTACATGAGGTAGGCAGCGTTCACCTTTAGTTCGGGGTACTCGTGGTGGCTTCGGACAGGCTCTAACGCCTTGCGCAGTGCTTCGGATATCTGTTTGATGTCGTACTTGCGCATAGTTCACCTCCAGAATTGCGCGAAGCGCACCTGTTTCTCACAGAAGGGCAGGATGTGTTTCCACATCCCGCCCTTTCTGCACGGAGAGAACAGGGTAGCAATATTGTAAACGATTGCAGGCGCGAAAGTCACGTCCTCATCCCCCTATCTCACTCAAAACTTTACATTCCCCCTGTAAACTTTTTTATTACACCACACACGGCTCACGACGGCGGGATGCCTTCGCACCTGTGTAGGGCGACGACAAGAGAGTCGTCGCCTGAAGTTTGTCACTTTCGCCAATTTGTGCGGCATATTGTAGGTTGCGCCCGCCCAAAACCGCTACGAGTTGTGCTTTTTGCCCGAAGTGACAAACGTCAGGCGACGACAAGAGAGTCGTCGCCTCCGACGGCAGGATGCCGTCGTACCGTCGTGCTGGCGTCGCGCCGACGCGCTTGCGTGGCACGGGTTTCCAGCCCGTGCAGCGTGGCATGGACCGTCTTGTCCACGCTTTGGCTTGGATTGGGCAGACGGGCAGTAGCCGTGCGGATGTGAACTGCAATCGCGTGGTGAACGACGCGGACTTGTTGACGGTACCGCTTGCGTTCGGGCGGGGATGCTCAGGAGCGCGTAGCAAGTATGTGCAAAGCGCTGGGCTTGGGCACACCGCGCCGTCTTCGGGTATACTCCTGTGCAGGATTGGCATATGGCAATCACGGGCGTTCCAGAGCGACTGGACTTGGACTACTTGGCGCGGGAAGTGCTGCATGCATTTTTGCAAGGCGACCCAATACCCCTGCGCACCAACGAGATTCGCGAGCGCGTGGCGCATCTGAGGCTCAGCTCGGCGGAGCTGCGTGCGCTGCTGCTGAACATGCCCGACAAGTTTTTTCAAGAGGAGCGCCGCTGGCAGCCGCTATATCGCAAGGCGCATCGCAACGCGCCTGTGCTGGCGATGATTGAGCGCATTGTGCGGGCTGTCGGCGCACCCGTGCCCCACACGGCGATTGCACTGGAGCTGGGCGAACGCTACCGCCGCTCGTATGAGTATTACGAAACCATCCTGCCTCAGATGGCACGCGCCTCTGAAACGCTGTTTGTCACTTCCGACAACCGTATCGGCTTGCGCGAGTGGCTCTTCGTGCCCGACTGGATAGAACCGCACCCCTACGAGTGGGAGCGTGCCGAAGAGCGCGAGCGTGCCGTCCACGACGCGCTGTTCTACAACGACCTCAAATGGGACGAAGTCGAGCGTTATGTGCAGTTGGGGCAGGGCTTGGACTGGACTCGCGCCGAGGCCGCCCTTGCGTTCCTTCAGAAGTTGGGCGAGCCTGTGCCTAATCGTGTGGTCGGCTTTCTGGGCTGGTACTTCACGCTCGATCCCGACCCGCGCTGGGTGTTTCCCTATGATGGCGTTGCGCTGTACGAGGCAATTTTGCATTCGCCCGACTGGGTATGGGGCGGCGACGGGCAGTGGTATCCCGCAGCAGTAGTGACGCGCTGGCTCGACGAAGCGCGGGCGCAGGTGCAAGAATGGCTCCAAGAGATGCCCGCCGAAGAGACGCAGCCGCTGGAGCTGCGCGAGGACGAGGTGGAGCAAATCGTCGCTGAACTGCTCAAAACGCAGGGCATCGCCCGCGCCTCCAAACTGCTCGAAGAGATGTTCGAGGTCACGCCCAAGAGCCGCACCTTCCGCGAAGACCTCGACACGCTGGTGAGCGCGCTTTGGAGCGACGGGCGGTTGCGCTGGTTCGGCTTCGACCGATTCGGACGCGACGCCGACATCCCCGAATATGTGCTGAGCGTGCCGTCGGTGTTCGAGTTCCCGCTGCTGCCTGATTTGCGCAACGAGGAGGGCGAGCCGTACGATGTGCTGATAGACCCCGAAGGCTACCCGAAATCGCTGCGCGACGAAGTGCGCGATCCCCGCGCCCAAGATGTGCTGGATGAGGAGACACCCGCCTATCCCGACCAGATTCCCGACCATGTGCGCATCGTGCTGCGGCAGCCCCACAAGGATTTGGGCACAATTCCAATGTGTCAGATCCCGCTCGGCTTTTTGCCCGACGAGCCACCCCTGCAGCAGCTCACTTTCCTCGACGAGAACGACTGCGCCTACGAGGTGTGGCTGAACCACGAGACGCGCCTCATCTACGGGCTATTCGACAAGTTCGCCGAGCTGGAGCCGATTTCAGGGGCAATCTTTGTTTTGGAGCGCACGGAGCAACCCGATGTGTACCGCTTCCGCTACACAGGCGAGGTCGACCCGCTGCTGGCGATTTCAGCCTCGCGCTACGAGCGGCTCTTGAACCTCCAAGCACACGCGGACACGCTGTCCACTTACCACTTGCTCATCGAGCTGATGCGCGATCACCCGCGCGGTGCAGACTTCTTGACCCTACATAACGAGTTGAACATCATCCGTCGCACCAAGCGTGAGTGTACCGCCTCAGTGCTGAGCGCGTACCCGTGCTTTGAACTCCATCGCGGGTCGCCCGTGTGGCATCTCAAAGAGGAAGACATCGGTAAACCGATTACTAAGAAAGCGCGTTCGTATCTACTGGGGTAGGCTATGCATCGCCATATGGGTTTGCTGCGCGACTTGCAGGCGCTGGATCACTACATCGACCGCCTGCGCCGTGAAGTGGCGGAGCTGGATGCGGGCGAGCTGCTGCGCGAGCGCATCGAGCAGACGCGCCAGCGCATGCAGGAGATTAAACAACGCTACGAAGAAATGCACGCCCGCGCCACTGAGCAGGAACTACGCTTGCAGGAGTTCGACGAGCGCATTCGCCGCACCGAAGCCGACCTCTACTCAGGGCGAATCACCAACCCGCGCGAACTGCAGCTGCTCCAGCACGAAATCGAGCAAGCTAAACAGGCACGCGAGCAGATGGACGTCGAAATGCTGCATATCTGGGAGCAGATGGAGACGATGAAGCAAGACATCGACAAAGCCGAGCGCGACATGCGGCACTTAGAGCGCGTGTACGAAGCGCATATGGAGGACTTCCGCCAGCGCAAAGCCGCGCTGGAAGCGGAGATTGCGTTCCACTTGCGCGAGCGGGCGGAGCTGGCGCAGCAGATTGACCCCGACGCGCTTGCCCGCTACGAGCAGCTGCGCCAACGACTGGGCGGCACCGCAATTGCCGTTGTCGAGCAGAAGGCATGCTCCGTGTGCCATACCTTGCTCACGCCCTACATTCTCAAACGCCTGCAGAACGAGGACGCGCTGATCGCGTGCGAAAGTTGCGGCAGGCTACTCTATGACCCGATGCTTGCGCAGGCGTGAATCTCGGGGTACGACGGCGTCGCGCCGTCATCTTATTTTGGGCGCGTTGGGAACGCGCCCGAAACGGGACGATTTCATATTTGAGGCACTTATACCAATTGGGATTTCAAGCGTCGTTACGCCCTCACTCCCTTGTCCCCCTCTCCCACCGCGTGGGAGAGGGGGAATTTGGCTCCCCTCTCCCGCAGCGCGGGAGAGGGGCTGGGGGTGAGGGAACAACGGCATTTGAAACCCCGATTGGTATTACTACACATCCACGCGACTGTTCCCACCGCGCGCCCGCAAGTAGCTGCTTGGCGGGGTGCTGCGCTGCAGATGCGACAGGATATAGCGTGCCGCCGCCACGACGCCTTCCATCTGCACGCCCGTTCCGATGCCAATCCCGTGCAACATATACAGCAAATCTTCCGTGGCGAGGTTGCCCGACGCGCCTGGCGCAAATGGACAGCCCCCCAACCCGCCCGCGCTGGAGTCGAAGATGAACACACCCATCTGCAAAGCGGTCAGCACATTTGCCAACGCTGTGCCATAGGTGTTGTGGAAGTGGTAGGCGAAGCGTTCAAGGGGCAGAATGGGTAGCAGCGTCTCCGTAAGCTGCGCCACTTGTGTCGGCACCGCCGCACCGATAGTGTCGCCCAAGCTCACCTCGTCGACACCCATCGCCAGCAGTCGCTCCACGATGGGCTTCACCGCGTCGGGCGCAATCGCGCCTTCGTAGGGGCACACCAGCGCGGTGGAGATATACCCCCGTACCCAGCAGCCCGCCGCCCGCGCTTCCCGCACCACCGCTTCGTACTCCTGCAACGACTGCTCGGTGCTCCGATTCAGGTTGCGCTGGCAGAAGCTTTCGGACGCTGCCGTGAAAATCGCAATCTCGGTCGCGCCTGCGCTCAGGGCACGCTCTAAGCCCTTCAAGTTGGGCACCAACACGGGGTAGCGCACGCCCGCGCGTTTGCGAACCTGCGCCATCACTTGCTCGGCGTCGGCAAGTTGGGGCACCCACTTGGGGCTAACGAACGCCGTCGCCTCCACGACCGAGATGCCCGCTTCCGCCAGCATCTCGATAAAGCGCACTTTCACTTCCGTAGGCACGGCAGTCGGCTCATTTTGCAGACCGTCCCGCGCACCGACTTCAACCACCCGAACGAACGACGGAAGACCCTCAAGCATCGTCACTCATCTCCAGAGTGTGGTGTGTCTGGGTATCCTCTTAGTATGCCACAAAAACGCCGAGAGCCGCAACGCTCGGAACCGACCGAAAAAGAGCTACGCCTGCTGGAGCAGCGTGTCCACCAGCTGGTGAATACGCAGCGTCAACGCGCGAAACTCCCGCCGCTCGGTTGGCGCGAGGATGTCGCCCGTGCCGCCCGCGACCACAGCAAGAACATGGCAGAACGCAACTTCTTTGACCATACCGACCCCCGTCTGGGCGATGTGGACAAACGACTGAACCGCTTCCGCATCCCGTGGCGTGCCTGCGGTGAGAATATCTTCATGCTGCATGGCTACGAGAACCCCGCCCAAGTCGCCGTACAGGGATGGATGAGCAGT
>JANXCK010000081.1 GCA_025060055.1 Fimbriimonadales bacterium
CTAACATCCCTGACCGAAGTGCAAAAGCACCGTCAGTAAGTCGACATCGTCCACGACTCCATTTCCGTCGAGGTCTGCCGAGCTATGAGACTGTACGCCGTAGCGAGAGAGCACCAGCAGCAAGTCTACATCGTTCACGCAGTCGTCGCCGTTCGTGTCGCCTTGTTGCCAGAAGGGGTTTCGGGCGAGCGCAACGACGCCGTCCCCACGCCCGTATGCGAAGGTGCGTCCTGAGGGCGCCAACGCAATTGAGCGCACGCCCAGAAAGCCCTCAGCGTCGTAGACACGAATGGGCTGCTGCGTGGTGCGATTCCACAGGCGAATTGTGCCGTCCAGACCTCCCGATAGCACGACCTGTCCTCGCGCCAGGAAGGTGATTGTATGCACATTATTCGTATGCCCCTCAAGTGTGCCGATAAGCGCACCGTCTGACATGTTCCATAGGTGGATGGTTCTGTCCCAACCGCCCGACGCCAGCACATCCCCTGTTGGCGAGAAGGCAACCGCGCTTACACTGCCAGTATGTCCGCTGAGGGAATACCTCAGTCGATTTTGAGGCACATCCCACACCTTGACAAAGGGCGCGTTGTACCAACCGCCGCCTGCTGCAAGAAGCTGAGAGTCGGGCGACCAAGCGATGGTGTAGACAGGTCCGCCTTGATTGAGCGTTCGTTGCAGAGCGCCATCGGCAACGCGCCACACGCGCACTGTGTAATCTGCGCTACAGGACGCCAAAGCGCGTCCATCGGGCGAAAACTCCAAACCGTAGACCGCACTCTCGTGTCCTGACAGGACTCGTAGCACCGTATAGTCGGAAAGCCGCCAAAGCCGAATGGCATAGTCGTAGCCTGCTGTTGCCAGCAGCGTGCCATCTGGTGAAATGGCAACCGCCAGCACACCGCTGTTGTAGTTGCCGAACACATGCAGGCGCCTGCCGTCTGAAGCGCGCCAGAGCTGGGCTGTCCGATCTTCACTGCAAGTGGCAATCAGCGAACCATCTGACGAGAAAGCGACCTTCATAACGAAGTCGCGATGCGCTTCCAGCGTGTCTACTTGAGTCCCTTCGGGGACTCGCCAGACGCGGACAGTTTTGTCCTCGCCTGTCGAGACGAGCAGCGGGCGCGTTGGAACAAATGCCACTGAGAAAATTGCCCCTGTATGCCCGCGCAAAATTTGCTCCAGACGCCCTTCTGGGATGCGCCACAGCCGAATCGTGCGATCCATCAAACCGCCACTGGTTGCTAACAAGCGACCATCCCGCGAAAAGGCGACGGAGAACACGCCCTGTGAGTGTCCGCTGAGAGTGAGAAGCAGTTCACCGCTGGGAACCTGCCAAACTCGGGCACGTGCGTCTAAACAGCCCGCCGCCAGCAGCGTGCTGTCTGGAGAAAACTCCAGATCTCGCGCTGCACCAGAGTAGCCCGGAAGTATTCGGATGAGGCTCCAGTCCGCAGTGCGCCAAAGCCGAATGGTTGAGTCGCCCGCAGTGGCGAGCATTTGTCCATCAGGCGAGAAAGCGACTGCTAACACCAGGTTCGTGTGTCCCACTAAATCGCGCACCAGCTGCCCATCGCGCACGCGCCAGATTTTGACCGCATAGTCGTCCATCCCGCCCGTGGCAAGCAATTCACCGTCAGGCGAGAAAGCGACCGAATGTACGGCTCGCGAATGCCCTGACCAGCTGCGAATCAGCGCCCCGCTCCTTGCATCCCACAAGCGAATCGTGTCATCACTTCCCACAGACGCAACCAGAGTGCCGTCGGGCGAAAAGGCAACTGCTTGAACAATGTCTGTGTGCCCAACCAGCGTGTACAGAAGCACTCCATCGGAGAAACGCCACACCTTGACTGTCCGATCACTGCTGCCCGTTGCAATCAGCTGACCGTCAGGTGAGATGGCTAACGCGTAAACGAACGAATAATGTCCGCCGCGCATCCACACCAAGTCGGGTCTACCTTGAGCGTGGGCACTCAAGCACGCAATAAGCCAAACTGCCAACGACCACCATCCACGCCTCAACATAGTTGCCTCCTCCCGATTCGAGGAACTTGCCGTTCTGCAGGGGGGCTGCGTCTTTGCAAGACGGCTCTCCGATTATACCTAGATGGGCTATCCTGCCTATTCAACCCCTATCGGTAGAGCTCATCCCGTCGCCTTGCCAGCGGGACGCCAACGCGAGCTGGAGCGAGTATGTAGCCTCAGCGTCTTGCCGACAGAACAACAGTGCTCGAAGCCCCGATTAGTGGGCTTCAGCGCAGTCCCCACTCGCGCAACACCTCAAAAACCGAAGGCTGCCGCCAAAGCCACTCCACACGCAACCAAAAACCCGCCAACACCCGACTGCGATACACACCCTCGCTGCCTGCCCACGCCACCCGATACGCGCCCGCCGCGTCCAACTGCCAAAACTCGGCATACTCGCGCTCAGGGTCAATCAGCCAGTATTCAGGCACGCCTGCCGCCTCGTACTCGGCAAACTTCTCGCCACAATCGATGGTGCGCGTGGTGGGACTGAGTACCTCCACGATGAGGTTGGGTGCGCCGTTGAAGTATTGTTCGGTCATCTGGTTGGGGCGGTCGTTGAGGATGACGACGATGTCGGGTTCACGCGAGCGTTGTCTGCCATCGGGCAAGGTGAGTTTCACTTGGAAGGGCGGATGGTACACCCTCCCTAACTGGTGATAATCCAGCCAGTTGCGCAGTATGGCGTGGAGTGTCGAGTTGCTGTCTTGATGTCGCACTGGCACAGGCACTTTGAGGATCACCTTTCCGTCGACCCATTGGGCGTGTGTATTTTCGTCGAGCCACTCGATGAACTGCTCGAAGCTCACGGGTTCGGTGGGTACGGGTTTGCTTGGCGTGGAAGTGGCTGGCTCCACGCTTCTCACCTCGCTGTATGATACCTTCTTGACAAGCAAGTGCCCTAATCGGAAGACGACCTAAGAGACTGTTTAAGAACGCGAGCGGGCTTTCGTAGCGTCGGCGCCTCGCCGACGCCCCCGCGTGGCACGGGCTTCCAGCCCGTGCAGGTAGCACGGACAGTCCTGTCCGTGCATTCTGGCTTGGACACGACTGTCCAAGCCACGGGTGCTTGGGCGAGACGCCCAAGCCACGAGTCGCTTGCGTCGGCGGGACGCCGACGCTACGCGGTACGGCTTCCTAAACAGTCTCTAACATCCCTGACCGAAGTGCAAAAGCACCGTCAGTAAGTCGACATCGTCCACGACTCCATTTCCGTCGAGGTCTGCCGAGCTATGAGACTGTACGCCGTAGCGAGAGAGCACCAGCAGCAAGTCTACATCGTTCACGCA
>JANXCK010000155.1 GCA_025060055.1 Fimbriimonadales bacterium
TCAAGTTCACGCTGCCCGCTTCCAAGGTAGGCAAACATGCCAAAGCGTCGGCATTAATCAGTTGAATACTCATCACGAGTCTCCAGCAACATCTTTGCTTGCACGGCTCGCAAACGGTTTAACGCAGCTTCATAGTATACGGGATCCTTCTCAATCCCGATCCAGTTTTGGATAAGCCTTATCTGATACTCGCGCTGGGCTGAAGCATCGAAGGGCTTCCCTGCAAGATCTGCCAGGACTTGCAGAAAGTCCCGTAGGCGTGCAGGGTTCCTTACAGTGGTTGAGATAGACCAAGGCTTGACATTACTCATCACTAATCCATCCCTTCACTCCGAGCAAGCTAACCATACCCAACCTAATCGGGTAGAATGGAGCAGCTGTGCGATAAGCACTTCGCAAACACTCGGACACAGATGTCCGAACCGCGCTGTGCGGCACTTGCGCTTTGCTTGAGCAGAACGCTCGAGCCGCGAAGAGCCATGCTTAGACACGCGGCGCACGGGTTTGTGTGGCTGAACCTGCTGGTCGCGCTGGCGACCGTCATCGGCAGCGGGCTGCTGTATAGCGGCGTGCAGAACTTGCCTCCACTGGACTACAACCGTCTCTCGATGGCGCTGGGCATCCTGTGCGTGGCGTTTGGGATTGGGGCGTCGCTGTTTCACATGGCGTATACGCAAGGGTGGCACGCAACGCTCTGGCTACTCGCAACCTGTGTTGTGCTGGCAGGTAGTGTGGAGCTGATAGGCGTGCTGACGGGCTTCCCTTTCGGCAGTTATGAATACACGGAGCGCTTGGGACCCAAGTTCTTGGGGCATGTGCCGTATATTATTCCGCCGTCATGGTTTATGATGCTTTACCCGTCGCTCCACCTGAGTTTTATGCTGGGCGTGCCGCGCTGGGCAGTGCCGTTGATGGCGTCCGCGCTGCTCACCTGGTGGGACGTGGCGATGGACGCAGCAGTCTCAACCTCGCGCGATAATCCGGGCACCGCAGCGTTTGTGTACTGGTTCTGGAATACGGAAGGCGTGTTCTACGGGATGCCGCTGCAGAACTGGGCGGGCTGGTTCGGGACGGGGTTGCTACTAAGCTGGGTTTACCTCAAGATTGTGCCTGAGTGGCGCGAGTCGCGCTCGCTGACGCCGCTGGTCGTGTGGCTGATTCAGGGCGGCGTGATGGCAGCGTTGGCGTTCTGGATAGATCGCCCGATTGCCACTTTCGTGTGGTTGGGCGGTGCGGCGCTGGTGAGCGTTGCGGTAGCGCGAAAACTGTTTCCGTTGCGGTCGCCCCTGGAACGCTTACCTTCCTAACCTGACCGCCTCGTGGGGCAACAGCACCTGAATCTGAATGTCGCGGCTGCCCAACAGTTGCTCGTGTCGGCGGGTTGGGCGACGCACGCGCGCTATCACGACCTGTGCGCGATACACGGTGAGCCTGCCACCTTGCACAATCGCCCAAGCCCCTTCATCGACGCCGACACCAATCAGGCTCGGATTCTCCAGTAGAGCGCAGAGCAGGCGCGGGAGCCGCTGTCGCCTAAGAAAGTGCTGATCGACCAGCACATCGGGCAGGAGTGCGAGTGCAGGGGCGGTTGGGCTGGCGCCCGCTTTCAAATCGCCCGTGGGCGAGTGGTCGCCTGTGGGCATCCGTGCGCCCATCAGCGACGCGCCCGCGCTGGTGCCGCCCACTACCCCGCCGCGCGCCACCACTGCGCGAACCGCCGCTCTCAACTCCGCAGAGCCGCCTAACCGCTCCATGAAGCGGTTCTGGTCGCCCCCAGGGATCCAGACGCCGCGCGCAGTGTGCAAGATAGCAGTAAGCTCCCCTGCATCCAGCGTGTCGGGAGCAACGACATCGCGCGCACCGCTTCGCTCAAAAAGCGCGGCAGAACGACGCCCGCCCTGCGCAACATCCTCTTGGGTATGCGCCAAGATTACAATCCGCGCCTCCACGCCACCCGCTAACCGAAGTAGCGTTTGGAGCAGTTCAGGCGGGGTACGCCCGCCACCTGCCAGTATCACAGCGCCGCGCATAGCTGCTCCCGCAGTGGTCGCAAGTCGGGCAACACAGGCACGGGGCTGTCGGGTTGCGGATGGGGCGCGCCCTCCCGATTGACCCACGCCGCTTGCCAGCCCGCGTTCAGCGCACCTTGCACATCATGCTCCCACGAGTTGCCCACAAAAAGGATTTGTTCCGCAGGCAGCCCGAGCCGACGCTGCACGAACTCAAAAATCGGCTTATGCGGCTTGCCGATGCCCACCTCGCCTTCAATCGCCACCACATCAAACAGCGTCTCCAGCCCCAGCACTTTGAGTTCCCGCCGCTGCTCGTAGGCAGGACCGTTCGTAATCACGAACAGCGGATAGCGTTCCCGCAGGGTATACAGCACCTCCAACGCCTCGTCGTGCAAGCGTAGCAACCGCTCCCGCAGAGCAGCGTACTCATAGCTGATTTGCTCCGCCAAGCCGTCTGCATACAGGTTCAGGCTCTCCAGCAGGCGACGAAAGGTCTCCGTGCGCGTGGCGTGCCCTTCACGCAGATAGAGCGGATACCAGCGATCCGAGTGCAGTTCGCTCAGCATGCTTTTGAACGCGCGGCGGTACAGCTGGTCAATCGCCTCCAGCGACATGTTCACACGCGGGACGAGGTGCATCTCGAACATCTGCCGACGCGCCTCGACCGCTGCGGGCATGTACACGCATAGCGTGTCGTCTAAATCGAACCCGACGGCTCGAACCTCACTGCAAAAGAGCTTCTGCATCGCTTGCACACCGTACCAAGCGCGCCACAGGCGTCTGTCCACCGTACACCTGCGCGCCCGTGCGCGTTAGAATCTCCACCGCGCGCGAGAAGATGAGCAAGTCCACCTGACTACCGCGCTCAATGAACGAGAGTTTCTGCGCAGGCTGAACGCACTGCCCCTCGCGCACATAGGTCGTGATTTTGTTGACGAACTTATCGGCGATTTCGATAACTGCAAGGCGCACCTGCTCGTTTTCGAGGAATATCGTCTGCCGCTCGTTGTGCAGTTGGTAGCGCTTGCCCAACAGGTCGACGGCACGGCGTAGCCACGCCATGCTCACATACTCCCACAAGTCCACCATCGGCAGGTTCGTGCGAGCAGGCGTGTACACGATGCGGCGCACCACGCCCGCCATCGGCGCGTAGTTGTAATGCACATCGAGCGGACTCATGTAGATTCCAATCAGCCAGCCTTCGGGGGATGTGCCGTTCCACTCGGCGCGTGTGATTTCGGTGATCGGGATAGGGCGTCCGAGTTTCTCGGCGAACACGGTTCCGTCCGCGCTCACAGGGCGGATGTAGACGACCTTGCCGTCGCAGGGGGCAAGAATCAGGTTCGGGTCAGACGGGGGCACGCGCTGCGGGTCGCGGTAGAACCACACTTTGCGCAAAAACCAGTGCGCGCCTGCCACCACGGCGCCCGCGCCGATTGCCCACTTCAGCCATGTCGGGACTCGCACAGGAAAAGTGTACCCGCCTCGCAAGGCGACTATGAAGCCGTTGACACAATCCTCTCCTGCACGGGCTTGAGTAGCCACGCGGACGCCAGAAAGTAAATCGGCGCCAGCGCGAAAATCCATCGCCAGCCCGTGCCCAAGCCGTACTCGGCGTTGAGCCAGTCGCCCAGCGGACCCGCGATGAGTGGCGCAATTACCTGCGGCATCGTCATCGCAATATGCCAGATAGCCATATAGCGCCCCGACTCGCTCACGGGCACGAGGTTGCTGGCTAACGCCCAGTCGACAGCGGCGTATGCGCCCCACGCCACGCCGAACAACGCGCCTGTCAGGTAGACCATCGTGAGGTTCTGTGCGCTCAGAAACAGCCCCGCGCAGCCGCACATCAGCGCGATACAGGCGTAGAGAATCTGTTTCTTGCTCATGCGGTCGGCAAGTGCGCCCGCCAGCCAGTTGCCCAACACACCCGTCAGCGTCGCCGTCGCCATAAAACCGAACGCATGCTGCGGCGCAACGCCTCGCAGTCCAATCGTGTCGCGCAGGTAGAACTCCAGAAAGAACAGCGCGGTGAAAAAGCCCATGTTGAACACGAAGCGCGAGACCACCACCCAGCGGAAGTTCGGCAACTCGTTGAGCCAGATGTTCACGAACAACTCAAGGCGGAGGCGTCTCTCGTCGGGATGATTCGGTTGCCAGCGTGGCTCGCGCATGCCCAGCACCGTCCACAGCATCGTGCCCAGCAGAAAGCCTATTAGTATCCAGCCCACGATTTGGAGGCGTGTTGGGCGTGCGAGTTCTCCCAAAATCAGCGGCGGCTCGCCCAGCAGCGCGCCCGCCAACGCCAAGCCCAGCAGCGTGCCCACCAGCGTCATCATCCCCATGTACGCAGAGGCTAACCCGTGCCGCTCAGGGGGCACATAGTCGGGAATCACCGCCTGATACGGTCCGTTCGCCCAGTTCAGAAACAGCTGAATTCCCACGAAGCAGAGAATCAGCAGCCCGAAACTCTGGGTGGTCATAAACAGCACGATGAAGGGCAGGCTCAGCAGCGTGCCCCACAGGATGAACGGGCGTCGTCGTCCCCAGCGCGCAGTGCTGCGATCGCTGATTGGACCTGCGACGAGTTCGATAACGGTGGAAATCAAAGCGCCCGCTGCTGCCAACCACGCCAGGTACGCGCCGCGTTGCTCTGGGGGCGCAAGGTCGTTGACCCGTGCCTGCATCACAATCGTCAGAAACGCTGCCCAGTGAACGCTCACGCCCAGCCAGAACGCGCTAATCGCCCAGTAGTTGACGCGCGCCTGTATCACGCAAGGGATTATAGCATATATGCAGGTATAATCCCCCGCGATGGAGAGCCTGCCGCGAACCTATGTGCCCGGCACGAACGCGCTCCTGTTAGACGGCAAAGCCGTTGCGCAGCAGATTCGCGCCCGTGTGAAGGCGCATGTGGCGACGCTACGCGAGCGCAATATCGTCCCGTGCCTTGCCGTGATGTTGGTCGGCAATGATCCCGCTTCGCACACCTATGTGCGCACCAAAGCGAAGGCGTGCGAGTCGGTGGGCATCCGCTCAGTGGTGCGCCATTACCCTGCGAGCGTCTCGCAAGCCGAGCTGGAGGCGCACATCGACGCGTGGAACGCTGACCCGCAGGTGCATGGGGTGCTGATTCAGCATCCTGTGCCGCCACCCCTGAACGAAGCCGCGCTACTGCGCCGTTTAGACCCACGCAAGGACGTCGATGGCATCACGCCCGCCTCGCTCGGCGCGCTGGTCGCAGGTGAGCGCGGGTTTGGCGCGTGTACCCCGCTGGGCATCCTCACGCTACTGGATGCGTATCAGATTCCGATTGAGGGCAAGCACGCGGTGGTCGTTGGGCGCAGTGTAATCTTAGGCAAGCCGATGGCGTTGATGCTCCTGAACCGCAGCGCTACCGTGACGATTTGCCATTCGCGCACGCGCGACCTGTCCAGTTTCACGCGGCAGGCGGATATCCTCGTGGCGGCGGTGGGCAAGCCAGAGTTCATCACGGGCGAGATGCTCAAGCCGGGTGCGGTGGTGATTGACGCGGGCTACAATCGCGTGGCGGGGCGCGCGGGCGATGTGGGCGATGTGGCGTTCGAATCGGCAGCGCGCATCGCTTCCGCGATTACGCCCGTGCCCGGCGGCGTCGG
>JANXCK010000016.1 GCA_025060055.1 Fimbriimonadales bacterium
CTACCTGCCTGTGGGGACTGCTCTGTATTTTCGTGGCAATCCAGGTCTTGTGGCATATGTGCTGGCAAACGGGCACATTCGGTATCAGGATGGGACGGAAGGCTCCATTCACGCGGTAGGGCGACACGTCGCAGGCACGCCTTGCAATGGTTGGGAGGTTTGGTATTACCAAGAGAGGGCGACGGGGACGCTGTTGCCGATAGACGTCTTACGGCAAGGGATTCATCAAGCAGTCCGCAAGCAAGATTTATCCCTCCCTTGATTTGAGGTGAATCGAGGGAGGTTGGATGTACAGCGGTGTGAGGCTGAAGGGATGCACAAACTCGCCCGTGCAGAATCGGTGCCAGCCGATTCGCGCGACGCCTTCGGGCGTGGGCGAGTCGGCAACGCGCCAGACGAGGTTCGGCAAGATGGGCGCAAGCCACTCGCGAGCATGTGGTGCGCCTATCGCGTGCAGGGGTATTACTGACGGCGTGTTCTGCTCAAGCCACGCGCCCAGCTCTGCCTGCACGACGAACGCTGGCTCGCACATCGGGGTCGGAACCGCCTCCGCATGTGGCAGCAGCCACTGCAGGTAAAGCGCGTCGCGACGAGCAGGCAAGGCAACCAGTGTTGGAACGCCGACGGGCATTTCAGTCGCGCACGCCTCGAACGCATTCACAGCGCTCAACGGCTTACTCAGCGCGTGCGCCCAGCTTTTAGCAATCGTCACGCCGATTTTGAGCGCGGTGAACGCGCCAGGACCCACATCCACCGCCAACACGCTCACCTGCTCCAGTGTCAGCGCATGGCGTTGCAACAGCCACTCGGTCGCGTACAGCAGGTTGCCTGATAGGTTCATCCCGTGCGCGACGCGAACGCTGCCCAGCAGCGCGCCTTCCCGCAGCAGTGCGACGCCGCTTATTGAACCCGTTGCCTCGAGGGCGAGAAGGACAGGGCTTGTCATCTCTGTCAGACTCGTCGCATCGGGGATGACCCCCCCTCGCCGATGCGCCCGTGCGCGTGATGAGCGCACCTCAATCGAGGTGATTCTACCTCTAAGAGACTGTGATGAACAGTAGGTATCCTGAAAGTATGCAGGTTCGCGTTGCAGGCGGAGCGCGTGTTGCGCTGGAGTCGGCGGTCATTACGCACGGGCTGCCCTATCCGCATAATCACGAGGCAGCACAGCGGATGCAGCATGCGGTACGCGAGGCGGGCGCAACACCGTGTATCGTGGCAATCCTGCAGGGAGTAGCCTGCGTCGGCATTTCGGACGCTGAACTGGAGGCGCTGGCACTGCAGCCCGCGCCGTCCAAAATCGCGCTCCATAACCTGGGAATCGCCTGTGGAATGCAGATTACGGGGGGCACAACTGTTGCAGCGACGGCGTATCTGGCGCATAAGGCGGGTATCGAGGTGATGGCGACGGGCGGAATCGGCGGCGTGCATCAGGACGGCAGGGATGTAAGCGGCGATTTGCCGACGCTGGCACGCACGCCTTTGCTCGTCGTCTGCTCAGGAGCGAAGGCAATCGTGGACTTGTCCGCCACGCGCGAATGGCTGCAGACGCACGGCGTGCCTATCGTTGGCTATCAAACCGATGAACTGCCTGGCTTTTACACGGCGCAGACAGGGTTGCGCACGGACGCCCGCGTGGACGATGTGGACGCACTCGTACCGCTCTGGCGTGCCCATCGGGAACTCGGAACGGCGATACTGGTCGTGCAACCTCCACCCTCTGAGTATGCGATTCCTCGTGCCGAACTGGATGCGCTGCTCAGCCAAGCCCTCACGGAGTGCGCTGCAGCGGGCGTCTCTGGAGGTGCAGTTACGCCGTGGCTGCTGCGTCGCCTTGCCGAGTTGAGCGCAGGGCGCACAGTGCAAGTCAATCTCGCCCTGCTGGAAGCGAACGCCCGCCTCGCCGGACAGATTGCCACACGCCTGCATCAAGGCTAAGGTACAATTCCGCCGATGCCAGACGCCGCCGACCAGATTATCGTGCAGGGAATCGAGTTTTACGCCTATCACGGCGTGCCTGACGCCGAGCAGCAAATCGGACACCGCTACCGTGTGGACCTTGCTGCAGAGATTGACCTGCGTGCGGCGGCGCGCTCCGACAACCTCAGCGATACAGTCAGCTACGGCGATCTCGCGCGACTGGTCATCCAAATCGGCACGACACAGCGAACGCGCTTGCTGGAGACGCTGGCAGAGCAGATGTGCGCCGCCATCTTAGAGCGGTTTCCCGCCATCCAGCGCGTGGAGCTGTTCCTCGCGAAGCGACTGCCGCCCACAGGAACGATTACAGAGCTGGCGGGAGTCAAAATCATACGCACACGCTAATCGATGTTGACGCAGCGTCTTGTGTTGACGGGGGATGAGGCACACGACCTGCCACTGATTCAGCAGGCGGCAGCCATCATTCGCGCAGGCGGGCTGGTTGCGTTCCCCACTGAGACGGTATACGGACTGGGCGCGGACGCGCTGAACTCGGAGGCGGTGCGACGCATCTTCCTCGCCAAAGGACGCCCTGCGTGGGATCCGCTGATTGTGCATGTGGACGAACCCGAAGCGATTCGGCGATACACGCGCGATTACTCGGTGTTGACTGAGCAGCTGATTCGCGCGTTTATGCCCGGTCCGCTGACGCTGGTGCTGCCCAAGCGCGCCCTCATCTCGGAGGTAGTGACAGCAGGACGCGACACAGTTGCAATTCGCATTCCGCAGCATCCTGTGGCGCGTGCGCTGATTCGCCATAGCGGGACACCGATCGCTGCGCCCAGCGCGAACAAGTTCGGGCGTCCCAGCCCCACCACAGCAGACCATGTGTTGCACGACCTCAACGGCGAGATCGAGGCTGTGTTGGACGCGGGGCAGACGCCGATGGGCGTGGAGTCGACCATTCTGGACATGACCACGCAGCCGCCTACGCTGTTGCGTCCTGGCGGCGTGCCTAAAGAGGCAATTGAGGCGGTGATTGGCGAGGTGCGCCTGCTGCGCGACTCGTTCGCAGAGAACGAACCACTGCCCGCACCCGGCTTGAGCGCACGCCATTACGCCCCCAAAGCGAAGGTGGTGCTTTGCGCACCAGAGCCAGAACAGTTTTACGACACCATCCGCGACGCGCTGGAGCGGTATGCGTTTGTGGGGGCGATGCGCCCTGCGGGTTGGCACGTGCCCATAGCGCCGCGCGTGCGCGTGTTCGAGTGGGGCGATTGGGGCGACTGGCACACACTGGCGCATCGGCTGTTCTTGGGCTTGCGGACGCTGGAGCGCGAGCAGGTACACGCGATTGTTTGCCCGCTGCCGCCTGAGGAAGGGCTGGCGCGCGCCGTGCGCGATCGGCTGCAACGCGCCGCTCACGAGTAGCTAAATATTCAGCCCCGCCACATATTCGTTCAGCTCGCGTTCTGCCTGTGCCTTCTGCTCGCTGAGCCGCTGAATTGCGCGCCGCGTCTCCTCAATCTCTCGTTCCTGCGCCGTCAACTTCTGCACATATTGGCGATAGAGTTCCGAAGTGCGGTCTAACGCCTTCATGTTCTCACGGATACGCGCTTGGTCGTCGGCAATCGCTCGAATCTGTGCCTCACGCTGGCGAATTGCCGCCCCAAGCTCGCTGATAGTGCGCCGACGGCTGAGGATAGTCGTCAGCGCTTGGCGCAGCGGCTCGCTGAGCTGCCGATTTTGCAGGAACAGGCGCAGCGTCGCCTCGTCGGTCTGCAGCAGTGCCAGCGTCTCCTGCTGCACGCGCTGTTCCACGACCTTGAAGGTGCGCGTCTGGTTCGGCTCCAGCGCGATACGGAATCGGTAGAAGCGCGCCGTGCGCTCGGCGTTGCGCGGCTCCGCCAGTTCCCACTCGCCCTCGAAAGGCTGCTCCAGCAGCAAGGTGCGCGGCTTGCTGTCGCGGCTTACGATGCGATATTCGTTCTCGCGCCGCAGCAGCGAACGCTGTTCCAGCACGCCGTTGACAATCTTGACCGAGACCTGCCGCGAGGTGACCGCCTCGCGATCGCGAGTGATTTCCACGCCCAAATCCAGCGCGAAGGTCAGCACGCGCTCGCCGTTCGGCTCCAGCGTGGGCAGCTGCGCATCGCCCCCATACGAACCATTCAGGTAGACCGTCACGGGACCTTCCATCAGCGTCAGGTTGGTTGTGTTGGTCAGTTTGACGCCAAAGAACGGGTGGCGCGGGTGGCTGGCAGGGTTGTACAACGAGACCGTTTCTGCCTGTACGGCGCGATTCAGCACGGGTAGCATCGCCGACTGCTGGCGCAAAATCGTGACGGGTTGCTCGATGCGGTAATCGAACAGTGCGCCGCGCTCCTGCCCTGTCGCCATTTCGATGATGCTTTCGCGCAAGGCTTTATCGGCTTCGGTCAGCGCGGGCACGCCAGTCGGATCACTAGGTCTCTCCACGCCTTGCGCTCTTTTGAGCGCAAGCTCCTCGCGCAGCATCGCTTCGGGAGCGGCAGCGGGTTCCGTCTCAGGCGAGGTTGGCAGGCGCGGACGTGGCAGATAGAGTGGCTCGTAAAGGTTCTGAATGAAGCTCACGGGGCGTCCCGACACCAGTTCCACGCGCACCTCACGCCAGTCCTCATCGGTAGTGTTCTCCACAATCGCCCAGCCCTGCAGGAGCGGTGCGTCTGCACCCAGCACCAGCCGATAGGTCATTTTCCACAGGGGCGTCTCGGTCAGGTAGCCCACCAGCACGCGCCGACTGCCCTGCCCGCGAAAGTGCAGCTCCACTGTCTTGCGTGTAGTATCCAGCGCGGTGCCCAGCGTGGCGAGTGCATCCTGCAACTCTTTCTGCAGTCGCTCATCGAGCACGCGCACACTCTGCACACTCGGCAACGCAACGGAACGCATCCCCTCGCTTGTCATCAGGTTCACGAACACCTGCTCGACCACCACCTCGTCGTCGGGAACCTGTCGTGCCTCCACGCTCAACACCACGCCCTGCAGCGTCGCTTCGCCGACTTGGAGGGCGACGGTCGCGCCGCGCAAACGGCTGAGCAGCGTCGCCAGATTGGGGTTGTCTGCGAGGTTGACGGCAAACGCGCTCAGCGTGCGGCTTAGCGGGTCGCGCGGCGTGTATTGCACGGGCAAAATCTGCCCGCCGTCGAAATCGACCAGCACCAGCGACTTGAGCAGGTCATTCATCTGGCTCTCGCGCATGCTCAGCACCAAGCGTGCCTCGCCCTGAATGTGCCCCGTTCGCTCGATGTAGCCCACACCGCTTCGAAACAGCACCACGCGCGTGATGGGGAGCATGTCCTGCGCCAGCCCGCCTCCCACTGTCAGTAGCAGAAATGCTGTCCATGCATATCGCATGCGTATCATCCTCCGCGTATATTATGACGCACAGCGGTAAGGCGGGTTGTCGCGTTTACTACGCAGCGGTACGAGGGCGTCCACGCCATCGATCAACGACGGTGGGTTCATAGTGTGGCACGCTATCTCACATTCGGAACACTCCGAACTTCGTTTCGGGGATAGGCGCGTTGTACGCTGCGCTGATTGCCAGTGCCAGCACCGTGCGCGTGTCGGCAGGGTCGATGATTCCGTCGTCCCACAGGCGCGCTGTGCTGTAGAACGCGCTGCTCTCTTCGGCGTACTTGTCCAAGATGGGCTGCTTGAACGCCTGCTGTTCCGCTTCGCTCATCGTCTGCCCTTTGGTGGCGAGTTGATCCAGTTTCACGGTCAGCAGCACATTCGCAGCTTGCTCGCCGCCCATTACGGCGATTCGGGCGTTGGGGTACATCCACAGCCAGCGCGGCTGATAGGCGCGTCCGCACATCGCGTAGTTGCCCGCGCCATACGAGCCACCGATAATCACCGTGAACTTGGGCACTTCGGCGTTGGCGACCGCCGTCACCATCTTCGCACCATGCTTGGCGATGCCCTCGTTCTCGTACTTTCTGCCCACCATAAAGCCCGTGATGTTCTGCAAAAACACCAGCGGGATGCGTCGCTGGCAACAGAGTTCGATAAAGTGCGCCCCTTTCTGCGCGCTCTCGGAAAACAGAATGCCGTTGTTGGCGATAATGCCGACAGGGAAACCGTGAATATGGGCGAAACCGCACACGAGGGTTTGCCCGAACCGCGCCTTGAACTCCAGAAACCGACTGCCGTCCACGATGCGAGCAATCACCTCGCGCACCTCGAACGGCTGGCGCAAATCGCGTGGGAGAATGCCGTAAATCTCAGTGGGGTCATACAACGGGTCTTCGGGCGGCTGCAGGTCGGCGGGGAGTTCCTTCCGAATATTCAGGTTCGCCACAATCTCGCGGGCGATTTGGATGGCGTGCAGGTCATCGTCGGCAAAGTAGTCCGCTACACCAGAGATTCGGGTATGCACCTCGGCGCCGCCCAGCTCTTCCGCGCTCACCACTTCGCCTGTGGCGGCTTTGACCAGCGGTGGGCCGCCCAGAAAAATCGTACCCTGCTGCTTCACGATGATTGTCTGGTCGCTCATCGCGGGCACATACGCGCCGCCCGCGGTGCAAGAACCCATCACAATCGCGATTTGGGGGATGCCCAGCGCGGACATTCGCGCCTGATTGTAGAAAATGCGCCCGAAGTGGTCGCGGTCGGGGAACACCTCCGCCTGCAACGGCAAAAACGCGCCGCCCGAATCCACCATGTAAATACACGGCAAGCGATTTTCCAGAGCGATTTCTTGGGCGCGAAGGTGTTTTTTGACCGTGATGGGAAAGTAGGTGCCGCCTTTCACTGTGGCGTCGTTAGCGACAATCATGCACTCTTTGCCGTGAACCACGCCCACGCCGGCAACGATGCCCGCGCAGGGGGCTTCGTTGTTGTACATATTGTACGCTGCCAACGGCGCAAGTTCCAGAAACGGCGTGTTGGGGTCAATCAGGGCGTCGATGCGCTCGCGGGCGGTGAGTTTGTTGCGGGCGCGATGCTTGGCGAGCGCTTCCGCGCCACCGCCACCCTGTGCCCACGCCAACGCCTCGCGATACTGTTGCAGCAGCGCCTCGTGATGTGCCTTGTTCGCACGGAACTCGGCGTCGTTCGGGTCGATGTGGCTCTCGATGACTGGCATGCTGGTACGAAATTGTACCCGCAGGTGTGCAGGGAGGCGAACAGCAGCGGGGGTAGGGCGACCGACGCGACACGGGCGTGTTATGCCAATCGGGGGTTCAAGCGATACAGTTCGTCAGCGAGACGCTGACGCGACGCACGCGCTCCCCGTAGCGTCGGCGTCCTCGCCGACGATTGTGCTACTTGAAACCCCGATTGGTATTATAACCCAACTTGCTACCTGCCGACTTTGAGCGGGCGAGATTCCTCGCTCCGCTCGGAATGACAACGCCCTGTGAGCAAAAGTGAACTTGTCATTCCGAGCCGCAGGCGAGGAATCTCAGATAGGTGGCAAGTTGGGTTATTATACCAATCGCCATTTCAAGTGGCGTGCTGCCCTCACCCCCAGCCCCTCTCCCGCAACGCGGGCGAGGGGAGCCGTCAGGAGGCAGGGCAGCGTCGAAGTTCCATGCGCCGCCCACAGGCTGCGCACCCTCCATCCCGCCACGCGGGCGAGGGGAGCCGTCAGGAGGCAGGGGCGAGGTGATCTCGCCCCTACGCTTCCCCCTCTCCCACGCGGTGGGCGAGGGGGAACTCGGCTCCCCTCTCCCGCGTGACGGGAGAGGGGCTGGGGGGTGAGGGTATAACGACGCTTGAAACCCCGATCGGTGTAATACCTAGCACACGAAGTTTCTCGGAAGGTCTTTAGTCGCCTTGTTGCCCAAAGTTCAATAGGATTATCAGCAGGTCTTGGTCGTTCACTATGCCGTCGCCGTTCAGGTCGGTAGGATCGGTGGTTGGATTCCCGAAGTTCAACAATGCAGCCAGTAGGTCTTGGTCGTTGATGATGTTGTCGCCGTTCACATCGCCGAGAGTAAGGCTGAAGTTGAGCGTTGTCGTGCCCAGAAAGCGACGCAGCCCCACGATGTTGCGTGCGAGACAGCGGGGCGCAGTGATACGCAGCCGGTTGTACAGCCCTGGCGTGACGGCGATAGAGTAGTTGAAGCCGCTGCTCAGACTGCCTGTGTGGGTGGCGGCAACGTTGCCAGTGTAAGGATCGAACTGGCGAATCGTGAGCGTGATGAGCGCAGGGTTGCCCACGAAGCCCGCGACGGTGACCGTGCCTTGCAGCGTTGTGGGGATACGAGGCGTGGAGAGATACACTTCGTAGCGGGTGCCCGCGCTGTCCTCAACTGCCCAGAGCAGCTGCTCCGCGCTGTTGTGCGCCAAGTAGATCGATTCGGCATTGCGGTTCACTGCCTCCCGTACAAGGTCTGTGCTGACGCCTGAGGTGCCGCTGGACCAGTTGTAGTGGAACAGGTGCTGCTTGTTGCCCGTGGTGCTGTGCTTACCAATCCAGAAGGCGTTTCCGTTGCCGAATACAGCAATCCCATAGCCCTCGCGAATGCCAGGCGTTGTACCCCCGCCAAAGCGCAGCTGGCTAAGATTGCGCGTCGGACCCGAGGCACGACTGACAAAGGTGTCGTAGTTATTCGTATTCGCGCCAATACCGTCCCAAAGCGCGTACACTATCGTACCGAACTCCACATCGATTGGGTAGCTATCGCGCCCGCCCCCAAGCACACCCTGACTAAGGTTCGCTGTGCTTGGTGTATTGTTTGTGAGTATAGTGGTCGCGAATGCGTCGTTGAACTGATCAGTGGCTGCCGAGCGTCCCTGCCAGATGAGGTGGTTGCTGCTGACGCCGTATGCCGTTGCGTCGCGCGGGTTATTGATATTGCCCGCGCCCAGAGTGGGAAAGCTGACATTGATGTTGTTGAAAAACACATCGTTGTAGTCGCCATTAGCAGAGCCGCCGCCGTACCAAACGGCGTCGTTGTTCGCGTTCAACGCGACAGCGACCGCAAAACGGTTATTGCCCAGCACGGGCTGCGAGAGGTTCGTGGTGGTCAGGTTGTTCAGGTTTGTACGAAACACATCGCGGTTCACGCCCAGGCTGGAGCCTGCGCCGTCCCAAAGTAGCTGGTCGTTCGCGTTCAGTGCAGCGGGGTAAGCGTCGCGGTTGCTGCCCAGCAAGGAAGCGGTTAGGTTCGTGGATGCCAGAAAGATATCGATCTGATTGCCGTTTGCGGAGCCAGAACCGTACCACACAGGCTGCCCCGCTGAGGTGAAGCGGAAGCCGAAGGCATTACGCCCGCTACCCAGCAGGGACGCGCTGATATTCGTTGTCTCCACAAACACATCGGTGTTGCCTGCTCCCAGCGCAGAGCCAGCCCCCTCCCACAGCAAGCCCGCTGTAGGATGGTAGTCAATCGGGTTCGCGAGGCGATTCGTGCCTAACAAAGAGGCGGTAAAGTTGTTATTGCCTGTAATTTTGAAGATGTCCAGATTGCCTGCTGTCGCTTCGGCAGACCAGAAGGGCAAGCCGCTTTCGCTCAAGATTCCCGTACCGATGCGCGTAAAGTTTTCGCCTAACTTCTGATGCACAAACGCCTGCCCGTAGACGCCTGCAGTCAAAATCAGGAAGCCCAAAACTCCACTCGTCGTTCGCATGTCAAAACTCCTTTCGGGGGTTGCCCCCAGACTCTATTATAACCCAATTCTCACCCACGCGGGGGATTCCTCATCTTCGGCTCGGACCGAGCGGTCTGTTTTGCCAGAAGCGCACCGCGATTCCAAGCGAAGCGAGGAATCCCCCAACTTCCCACTGAGCGTCGTCAAGCGCGAGATGGTACACTCAGGTGTTCGTCTCCGTCTTGTCAGGCTTGCCCTGCAGTTTGGACAGTGCCTCTGCCTTCTTAGCGTAGGTCTCAGGGTCTCTTAGGAACTTGCTCTTGCAGCTGTTGCAGCAGGTGTAGTAAACTTTGCCGTTGTAGGTGAAGCGCACAGCAGTTGCCTCTTCAAGTTCCTCGCCTGTGATGGGGCAGAGGAGCTTATCAGCAGGGGCAGCAACGGTGTCCTTCGGCTCAGGCTGCTTAGACTGCTCGGACTGCTCAGGCTTACCCTGCAGCTTGGACAGCTGCTCGGCTTTACGAGCGTAGGTCTCAGGGTCTTTGAGGAAGGCGGCTTTGCAGCCTGCGCAGCCGACATAGTACACCTTGCCGTTGTAGACCACACGCACAGCGGTTTCGAGCTTAAGTTCTTCACCAGTGACAGGGCACAGCAGTTTCTCGGAAGGCGCGGCGGCGGTCTGCGCAGCAGGTTGCTTCTCTGCGCAGCAGCTCCCTGCTTTCTGGGCAGTTGTCTTCTCGCCCGCGCAGCAACTCTTGTTGCCCGCTTGTGCCTCGCTATTGCAACATGCGCCGTCCTTCTTCGCCGTGTTGCTCACCGCGCGGGTGTTCGACGCTTGCTGCAGATACTTCTGCGGGTTCTTTCTGAACTCGGCAAGGCAGTTTCGACAACTGAAGTAGTAGGTTTTACCCTGATAGGTTAGCTTTGGGGCTTTCTTGATGTCGGTAATCACCTTGCCTGAAACGGGGCAGCGAATCTGTTGCTTTTTCGTAGGCGACTGCTTCGCCTGCTGGGTTTTGCGCGCGGTTTGATTTGCCTGGCTCGTCTGAGCGAACGCAACGGAGCCGAGTAGAAGGCTCGTCGACAATACAGCTGCGGTCAACCAAAGTTTGCGCATAGGTAGATTTCCTCCTGTAGGGGGATTATACCTTACGCAGGGGCGGGGGCAAGTTGCCCCACACGTTTGCCAACTGCCGACGGTTTCGAACCAGGGGTGTGTACCCCCACTCGTCCGGTCTTCAGGTACACTTTTCCCGATGAGCGTAGTTATCAACATAGCGTACTTATTGGCAGTCGCGCTGTTTATCTTGGGACTGAAAGGCTTGTCGCATCCGCGCACGGCGGTGCGGGGCAACCTGCTCGGCGCGACGGGAATGCTCATCGCGATTGTCGCCACCTTGCTTGATCGGCAGATTCTGAGCTTCGAGTGGATTCTCTTAGGGTTGATTGTGGGCGCACTGATTGGCACAGTGATGGCGTTGCGGGTGGCGATGACAGCGATGCCGCAGATGGTGGCGTTGCTGAACGGGTTTGGTGGGGCGGCGTCCGCGCTGGTGGCAGGCGCGAGTATCGTGGAAAGCACGCTGCCCGAAGCGCAGTTCGTTGCACCCCCGCTGCAACTGGCGCTCGCAGCGGGCGCGTCGGGACTGATCGGCGCGGTCACTTTCTGGGGCAGTCTGGTCGCCTTCGCGAAACTGCAAGGGCTGGTCAGCGAGAACCCGTTGCAAGTCGGCTTTCTGCACTACATCAACGGCGTGCTGCTGCTGGGGGCGATAGGGCTGGGCGTTCTGCTCGCGCTGAACCCGACCGTGCTGGGCTACTACTGGGCGCTGCTGGTGGTCGCCTCGCTGGTCGGGCTATTGTTGGTCATCCCGATTGGCGGCGCGGACATGCCTGTGGTGATTGCCCTGCTGAACTCATACTCAGGGCTTGCTGCCGCTGCCACAGGGTTCGTGCTGAGCAACAACGCGCTGATTATCACAGGCTCGCTGGTCGGCGCGTCGGGCATTATTCTTACGACGATAATGTGTCGTGCGATGAACCGCTCGCTGCGCAATGTGCTGTTTGGGGTGTGGGTTCCGTCGGAGGCGGCGCCGAAGGCGGAAGAGGTGTATGCGGGCAAGGTGAAAGCCGCTTCGCCCGACGATGTCGCTATGTTGCTGGAGGGCGCACGCTATGTGGTGATTGTGCCCGGCTACGGGATGGCAGTCGCGCAGGCACAGCACGCCGTGCGCGACCTGATGCAGATTCTGGAACAGCAGGGCACGCTCGTGGAGTTCGCCATCCACCCCGTCGCAGGGCGGATGCCAGGGCACATGAATGTGCTACTTGCCGAAGC
>JANXCK010000023.1 GCA_025060055.1 Fimbriimonadales bacterium
GACTGTGCTGACCTGCGGCTGGTGGTGTCCAACTTGGGTCGGGGGTGATAATACCAAGCGGCTTTTAAATTGTCGTTGTGCCCTCACCCCCCGCCCCTCTCCCGCTACGCGGGTGTGGGGAGTCCGACTCCCCCCTCTCCCACGCGGTGGGTGAGGGGGCTGGGGGTGAGGGCAACACGGCGTCTGAAACGGCGATTGGTATAACACTAATCGGTGGAGCAAACGCCGTCAACGCGTCGGCGAGACGCTGACGAACCGCGTCACTTGAAAGAGCGGTTGGCACAATCACTGCCACAATTGCCTCAGGGTGGGGTAGAGCTGTCGATAGCGTGCATAGACCGCCTCGTAGGCGATGACTTGGGCAGGCTCTGGCTCGGTACGCGCGGCAATCTGCACGGTGGCGGCGCACGCTTCGGGCACAGAGTGCCACACGCCGACGCCCACACCTGCCAGCAGCGCGACGCCGTATGCAGGTCCCTCTTCCGCGTGCAGGGTCTGTACGGGCTGTGCGAAGACGCTTGCCAGAATCTGTCGCCAGAGGGGACTTTTTGCGCCGCCTCCCGTCAGGCGCAGCTCGCTGAGTGGCACGCCGATTGCCTTCAGAATCTCCAGCGAGTCGCGCAGTCCGAACGCTACGCCTTCCAGCACGGCACGAGTGCAGTGGGCGCGCCTGTGCGCGATAGTTAGCCCCACGAATGCGCCGCGGGCGTGCGGGTCGGGGTATGGCGTGCGCTCGCCCGACAAGTAAGGTGCAAACAACAGCCCCTCCGCGCCCGCTGGCACCGACTCGGCTTGCTGCACCAGCGCATCGTAGTCGGTCTCAGGGGCGAAGGTCTCACGATACCACTGTAGCGCGCCCCCTGCCATCAGCATCACGCCCATCACATGCCATGCGCCAGGCACGGCATGGCAGAAAGTGTGCGTGCGGTACTGCGGGTCGACTTGGGGCGCGTCTAAGTGGGCGAACACCACGCCGCTGGTGCCGACGGAGACCGACGCGCGTCCTGCTTGCACCACGCCCACACCGACTGCGCCCGCCGCTTGGTCGCCTGCACCTCCCACAACAGGCGTGCCTTCTGCCAGACCTGTCGCCTGCGCCGCCTGCGCCACGACGCGCCCCGTAATCTCAGGCGACTCATACACCTTAGGGAACCAGTTATTCGGCAACTCCAGTGCGTCCAGAATCTCATATGCCCAATCGCGCTTAGGCACATCGAACAGCGCAGTGCCTGAGGCGTCTGAAACCTCGGTTGCTGCTTCGCCTGTGAGCCGATAGCGGATGAAGTCTTTAGGCAGCAGCACTTGCCGAACGCGGGCGTAGTTGTCGGGTTCGTGGCGGCGCAGCCAGATAATCTTGCCAGCTTGGAAACCTGTTAGCACGGGGTTCAGTGTGGTTTGGAGTATTGTTTGCATGCCGACGCGCTCGGTAATCCACGCGCACTCGGCAGCGGTGCGCTGGTCGCACCACAAGAGTGCGGGGCGAATCGACTCGCCACGCTCGTCCAGAAACACCGAGCCGTGCATCTGTCCGCTCAGCCCAATACCGCGCACCTGCTCCGCTCGAACGCCTGACTGAGCAAGCAGTTGGTGAATCACGGCGCAGGTAGCGTTCCACCAATCGTTGGGGTCTTGTTCCGCCCAGAGGGGCTGCGGCGTGTAGAGCGGATACGACTCGCTCGCGCTCGCCACGACGGCGCCGCGTGCGTCTATCAGCAGCGCTTTCACGCCTGATGTGCCGACATCAATGCCCAGAAGGTACATGCTGATGCAGAGTTCGCGCCCTCGGCTCTGAATCCTATCTCCCGCGTGCGCAGGAGAGCTGCGGGCGGGGTGGAATCGGGCGTTTATATGGCGCATCAGGAACTGCCTCGCATCGACTACGACGCTGCGTGGAAGGAGTTCATCACGGTTTTCTTCCGCGAATTTGTGCAGTTGATGCTTCCTGACCTCGATGTGCTTATTGACTGGAGGCGTCCTCCAGAGTTTCTGGACAATGAACTGCGCAAACTCGCTCGTGAGAGCGAGACGGGCAAGCTGCTTACTGACCGTCTCGTCAAAGTCTGGCTTCAAAACGGCGATCCGCGCGGCGTGCTGCTGCATTTCGAGGCACAAAGTCAGTACCAACGCACTTTGGAGGAGCGCATTTTCACCTACTACGCTCGCCTGTGGCTGGAATTGCGGATGGACATTGCCAGCATCGTGATACTGGGTGATAACAATCCGCGCTGGCGTCCGAGCCGCTATGTGCGCGAGCTGGCGGGCACGCGACTGGATTTCCAGTTCCGCACAATCAAGTTGCTGGATTTGGACGAGAAGCGTTTGCTGCGCGAGGCAGAGCGAGGCAACCCAGCTGCGTTGATGCTGCTGGCGTTCCGTCGTGCGATCGGAGCAGCGGATGATGTAGAGGCGCGGTTCGCGGCACGCAAGCAGCTTGTCGCCCTCATGATGGAGCAGGGGTATAATGTGGATGACCGAGCGCAGCTATTGCGCTTGATGGAGTGGGTGCTTATGCTGCCAGACACGCTGGAACAACAGATTGAAGAGTTTATTGAGCAGTACAAGCGCGAGCAGGATACCCCATTCGTTTCGCGCCTGGAACGCCGCGCAATTGAACAGGGATTCGCCAAGGGGCTTGCCGAAGGGCGCGCCGAAGGGTTCGCCGAAGGACGCGC
>JANXCK010000036.1 GCA_025060055.1 Fimbriimonadales bacterium
GCAGTTGGGTCTTTTTGCCCTGCACGGTATGTACGCCAGTGCGTTCCAGCCCTGCGATCACCACGGCGCCGTCGTTCACGGGGTAGGTGCGCGTTTCGCCGTCGGGCGCGCGTATGACGAGTTCGGTCTCAGCGGGGTCTACGGCGAGGCTGAACGGCACGCCCGTGCGCACGGTCAGGTCGGTTGCGCCGCCTTGCTCGCCGACTGCCCAGCGCAACAGGTTCGCCACGAAAATCGGGAACGCTGGCTGCAGTGGGAAATCCGACTCCAGCAGGTTCCAGCCGATACCGACCCAGCGGCGGTTCTGATGTTCGCCCGCCACAATCAGGGGCGTCTGCTGACTTTCGGCAAGCACTTTCGCCCACGAGGCAGGCTTGAGACGCGGCGCGTTATCAATCAGCAAGTTGCCCAGCTCCAAGTAGCGCATCAGCGGGTGATCGCGCTCCCACAGGGCGACTCGGGGGGCGCGCACCGACTGCCCCAGCGCGGCAATCGGACCGCCTTGAGCGCGAATCACCACCACCGCACGCGCCTTGACGGGCACTGGCGTCGCGCGATCGAAGATAATCAGGTCGAACTCCCCGCCGCCCACGCGCTCGCCGCGCTCGCTTTCAGGCACGCTGGGCGCTTTGCTCAGTTGCACGTTCGGCTCCAGCGCAAGGGCGCGCTCCAAAAAGAAGTTTCCCTCGCCCACAAGCAGCACGCGAATCGGCTTTTGCAGAATGCCCACGCGGAAGGCGTGATTGTCGCACTTGAGCGCGTCGTTGACCTTTAGGCGTGCTTCCAGAGGCTCTGCAAGTTGCGGCGCTCGCAGCGTCTGCCCCAGCGTCTTGCCCGCCTCTACCGTGAGGGAGCGGGCATCCAGTAGTTTGCCGTTCGCATAGAACTCCAAGATGGCTTTCTGGCTCTGGTCGCCAAAGTTGCGGACGCCCACGAACCACTCGAACCCACCACTGCGCTCCTGCACATCCATCGCAGTGATGGCGAGGTTCGCGTTGCTGTTGCCCAACGACTCAAAAATCAGTTTTGCATTCCCTGCCGAGAAGTCGCTCACGGGCGGGAACGCGCCGTCGGAGAGTAGCACGATACGGCTCTCGCCCGATTTGCCCACCAGTGCCGCTGCGAGGCGCAACGCTTCGTCCAAGTTGCCCGCTGCGTCGGTAGGCTCAATCTGGTCGATTGCACTTAGCAGTTTCTGCTTATCGCTGGTGAGCGAGGATAGCACGCGCACCTGTGGTCCTGCCTCAATAATCGCCAGCTGTTCGCCGGGGTTCAGCTCCTGCACGAAGCGGCGCAGGCGGTTCTTGGCAGCGTCCAGCCGCGAGGGCGCGAGGTCGGTTGCACCCATACTGGCAGAAGTGTCTACCACAATCACCGACTGACCAGGCAATCCCTTCGCTTGAATCATCGGGCGGGCGAGGGCGGTCAACAGCAGCAGCGCAGCCAGCAGCTGCAAAAACAGCAGCAGGTTGGGACGCAGCTTCTGGAACAGAGCGTTCGCCCGCACATCGGTCGTGATTGGGGGGAACAGGAACTTGGCGGGCACACGCACCGCACGCCGCCGTACCTTCAACAGGTACAGCAGGATGATGAACCCTGCCACAGGCAGGAACCAAAGCAGTACCCCCAGCGATTGGAACTGCATAAGCCAATTTTACCGCACCCAGCCCAGCTGATCGGCGAGGTTCAGCAGCGTCGCTACTGCCAGCAGCTGGCTCAGGTCGACTCGGTTCGCTTCGGCAAGGTAAATCACATCGCCCTCGCGAATCGGCGGGTTCGCTTCTAACTTGCCGCGCTTGAGAAATTGCTGGTAAGGAATGCGGAGCCGCTGGAGAGTGTCACCCTCAACCCGCAGCACAGTGACGGTGGAGGTAATTGCGCGTGGGGTCATCCCGCCCGCCTGTGCAATGGCGTCCGACAGCAGAAACGGCTTGCCTTCGGGGATCGAGTAGTAGCCGGGTCGGTTCACTTGCCCCACGATTGCGTAGCGTTGCAGGTTCTGCGGAATCACAATCACATCCCCATCTTGAAGGAGCGGATTGCCGCTTTCGCTGGTGTCGCCCTGCACCGTCGCGCGGTACAGGTCGAGTGGGATGATGGTGCCGCGGCGGTCGATGAAGGCGCGTTTGAGCGCGGCGCGTTCGGAGACGCCTTCCGCTTGCGCAACGGCTTGCAAAGCGCGCATCCCCACCTCCAAGTCGTAGTTGCCGGGCTTTTTGACCTCACCCACTATCGCCACGCGAATGGCAGGCTTTTGCTGAATGCTCAGCAAATCGCCTGGTTGCAGCGGGTAGTTCGTGCGTTGGTCGCCCCGATGCAGGATGGCAGGGAGGTCGATGGGCATGGTCTGCTCGCCGCGAATCAGCGTTGCGACTGTGCGTTCAGGGAGGGTCTTTAGTCCCTCGGCAGCGGCGATTGCCTCCGCCACGCGCCAGTTGGGTTGAATCGGATATGCGCCAGGGCGGTTCACCTGCCCTTCCACGAACACCAGCATCGGGCGTGCCTGCCTGAGCGACACAAATACTTCAGGGTTGCGCAGACGCTGGCTCAGGCGCTCGCGCAGCGTGGCGCTCAACTGGTTCAGCGTCATGCCGCGCACCGTCAGCTCGCCCGCGCCAGGAAACACCACGCGCCCGCTGGGCGGTACGGTGAACTCACCGCTGAACTGCTCGTGGCGCAGCACTACCACCGACAACACATCGCCCGTATCGAGGGCGTAGTCGTCGGTTTGCGCCCAACCGAAGCGCAAGAGCAAGCCAACACTCGCCACGAATAGCAGCCAGCGTCTCATCGGCTTTCCCCCTCCACGAGAATCACGCCCACCAAGCGGTTGCCTGTTTGCGTGAGCATCTGGAGCGTGGTTTCGTCTAAGGTGTAGCCTTTGGGCGCGACCAGAATGAGCCGCTCGGCATCGGGTGGGGCAAAAGCGTCAGGCGACGCCGTGTAGATGCGCAAGACGCCGTTCGTGTAAGCGGGCGCGGGCAGAGGAGCCTCCGAAGCGGCGGTTTCAGGGGTGTCGAGAGCGGCGGCGATTCGCTGCGCTATCGCGTGGGCGTGCGGTGTGAGAGGCATTGCGAGCGCGCGATGCCAAGTCTCGCCTCCGCCCAGCGCCCGCAGCTGCCACGCCACCAGTTGCGCCTGCGCGGGCGTGAGCGTGCCACTCGTCTCCGCCAAAACGGGCACGCCCAGCAAACGCTCTACCTCCCAGCGATTGCTGAGCCGACGATCGCGCCACGCCGCCATCAGTGCGCCCAGCACGCCCAACATCAACCCCAGCGTGATGCCCAAGCCTGTGGTTAGCACGGGGCGCGGAAACACGGGGCGGTCAGGAAGCGCGGGCGGCTGCAGCAATATCGGCGAGACCTTGCCAATCAGTTGCTGCGCGCGCGCCTGCTCGTAGGCACGCACTTTCTCTGTCCACAGGGTCAACGCCGCCTCGTACTGACGCCTCAAATCGGCATACTCCGCCATCAGGTCAGGCGTGCGACGGAAAAGCTGCTCAAACTGCGCCTGCTGCTGCCTTAGCACGGCAAGCGTGGCGCGAGTCGCCTGAAGCTCGCTCTCCGCCCTAAGCAGCGCCTGCGTCAGCTCCAAGTAGAGGGGGCTAACCGTCTGTTGCTTGGCGACGGTCAGGAACTGCTTGTCGAGGGCTTGTGCCAGAATCTTCTCCCGCTCGCGACGCGCTTGGGCAAGCTGCTCCTCGACCAGTTTGACTTCGGGCGCGTCGGGCTGAAACTCTTGCAGTAGCCCACTGCGCTGGATCTCCAGTTCGGCGATTTTGGTGTTGAGCTGCTGCACTTCGGGCGGGATGGCGAGGTTGCGCGTCGCTTCGTAGAACTTCGGCTCGCGTCGCAGCTGCTGACGAATCGTCCCGATTTGGCGTTCCAGCGCAATCTGACGCCCTTGTTGCGCCCGCTGCTGCTCCAGCAGGTCTGCGTACTTCTCCACGCTCTTGGAAAGTTGTTCTTCGGGCGCGACCAGTTGTTTGCGCTTGAGGAACGCCGTGATGCGCTGGCTGGCGTCGCGCAGGGCAGTTTCCTGCGTCTGCAGTTCCTTGCTGAGTTTTTCGACCAGCGCGGACGGGTTCTGCTCGTACAGAGCGCGTACCTGCTTGAGATAGGCTTGCGCCCAGAGATTGGCGAGGCGCTGGGCGCCGTCGGGCGTGGAGTCGGAGGCGATCATCTGCACGATGTTCGTGTTGCGCAGGGCAGTAGCGCGGAACCGTTTTTCAAAGTCGCGGTACGGCTCTTGGATTGCAGCTTGTCGCTGCACCTGCTCCAGCAGCGGGCGTGCAAGCAGCACCTCCACCTGAGTGTTGATGTCGGGGCTGCCTGCACCCATCAATGCGGATAACCCACCTACGCCGCCGAATGCCGCGCCTGTGGGCGATTCAATCAGCAGTTTCGCCTGTGCTTCGTACCGTCGCTCGCCGAAGAGGATGATGGCGCCTGCGACGCCTGCGCCCAGCAGAATCCCTGCCACAACCCACTTCCACTGAACGCGCAGAGCATACGCCAGCCATGGCAGCGCGATGGTCTCTCGCTTCTCGTCCCAACGCTCCATCGGGCAAATATAGTACCCGATTAGTGTTCCTGTGCCTCGCGTTCGCGTTTGTACTTCTCGATCAGGGGCTGCGCGACATTCGGTGGCGCTTCCTCGTAGTGGGAGAAGCGCGTGCGGAACCGCCCGCGCCCGCGGGTGATGGAGCGCAGCTCCAGCGCGTAGCGTGTCATCTCGCTCATGGGCACATTCGCGCGAATCCGCTGCCTGCCGTTGCCCAAGCTATCCATGCCCATGATGCGTCCGCGCCTGCCGTTCAAATCGCCCATCACATCGCCCGTGAAGGCTTCGGGCACATCCACCTCCACTTCCAAGATCGGCTCCAAGATGATCGGACCGGCTTTCATCGCCGCCTCCTGAAACGCGAGGCTGCCCGCGATGCGGAACGCCTGATCCGAAGAGTCCACCTCGTGATATGAGCCGTCCACCACATTAATCTTGAAGTCGGTTGCAGGGAAGCCCGCTTGGATGCCTTTCTCGGCGGCTTCGCGGATGCCTTTCTCAATCGCGGGGATATAGTTTTTAGGGATTGCGCCCCCGACGATGCTCTCGGTGAACTCGATTCCCGACCCGCGTGGCAGCGGCTCGATATTGATAAAGCAGTGCCCGTATTGTCCGCGTCCGCCTGTCTGACGCTTGAACTTGCCTTCCACGCGCTGCACGGGGCGAGTGATCGTCTCGCGGTACGGGATGCGCAGCTCGACGGTCTCGACTTCGGTGTTGAACTTGCGCTTGAGCTTGTCGATAATCACCTCCAGGTGCAGGTCGCCCATGCCTGAAAGCAGGGTTTGCCCTGTTTCGGGGTCGCGTCGCGCATGGAAGGTTGGGTCTTCTTCCTGCAGGCGCGCGAGTGCGGGTCCCAAGCGGTCTTCGTCCGCTTTCGTCTTGGCGACCACGGCCACGGTGTAGATGGGGTCAGGCATCTGGATGGGTTCAACGGCGACGGGACGGCTCTTGTCGCAGAGGGTGTGTCCTGTACCTGTCTCTTGGAGTTTCGCCACGACGCCGATATCGCCGGCGCGCACTTCGGGCGTGGCGATCTGGTTCTTGCCGCGCATGTAGAACACTTGCCCGATGCGCTCGTCGCGCTCTTTCTGGGCGTTGTAGACTTGCGAATCGCCCCTGAAGGTGCCTGAATAGACGCGGAAGAAGGTCAGCTTGCCCACGAACGGGTCGGCAGTGGTTTTGAACACAAACGCGGCTAAGGGTGCGCTGGGGTCGGGCTTGAGTTCGATGGGTTCATCCTTACGCAGGTCTTTCGCGGTGGGCGCGGACGCTTCGGCAGGGCTGGGTGCAAGCTCCACAATCGCCTGCAGCAGCGGGGCAAGCCCCTCGCCTAACGCTGCCGAGCCACACAGCACGGGCACGATGTGCCCCGTGCGCACGCCCTCGTGAAACCCATGCACCAGCTCCTCATCGGTGAGCGGGTTGCCCTCGAGGTACTTTTCCAGCAGGGCGTCGTCGGCTTCGGCAGCAGCTTCCATCAACATCTCGCGAGCGCGCTCCACCTCCGCTTTCAGCTCGTCGGGTATTGGCGACGCACTGATGTCACGGTCTTTGCCCGTGTACGCCTTTTGGTGCAGCACATCGACTACGCCTTTGAACTGCGTCTCCGCGCCGATGGGGATTTGCAACGGCACGATTCGGTTGCCGTAGGCGTTGCGCAGAGTCTGCAGCAAGCCGTTGTAGTCCGCGCCGTCGCGCTCCATCTTGTTGACAAAGATGAATCGGGGGAGCTTGCGCGCCTCGCACAACTCCCAAGCGTTTTCGAAACCGACTTCCAGCTCCGCCTGCGCGGGCGCGACCAGCACAACGGCGTCCACCACTTGCAACGCGCTGTAGAGTTCCCCGATGAAGTCAGGAAAGCCGGGTGTATCCAGCAGGTTAATCTTGTGTCCGTCCCACTCGAGAGGCAGCAAGGTGGTGTTGAGACTGATTTTGCGTCGCTGCTCTTCGGGGTCGAAGTCCGAAGTGGTGTTGCCCGCCTCGATAGTGCCGATCCGATCGATGTGTCCCGCCATGTAGAGAAGGTGTTCGGCAAGCGTTGTCTTGCCGCTGCCGCCGTGTCCCGCCAACGCGACGTTGCGAATCTGCTCCAGCGCGTACTGTTTCATCGCTTGACTCCTGACTGATGAAATGTATCCGCGAATGGGTTGAGCGATGCGTAAAATTAAGCCTCCTGCGCGTCTGCAGTGAGGCTCTCCATTCGCCCGATGCCTGCGCCCCAGCGGTTATATTATGCCTAATCCCGCGGGGGAAAGTCAAGAGGCAAGGAGGGTGTTCGAAAACTGTCTTCGGGGCGCGACGGCTAAAGCCGTTCCTTTGCACACAAAGCCGACCTTTGTCGGCTCCTTAGCCCGCGCAGGCGGGCTTTGTCTGCACAGGAACGGCTTCAGCCGCCCATTTCTTAAAACAGCCTCCCAGAGGCAAAGAGCATCGAGAATCGCTCTTCTGCCCCGCGCAGCGTCCTCGCAGCTTCGCGAGGTACAATTCAACAGTATGCATCGTAAACCCGTCTTGGCAATCGTCGGGCGCCCCAACGTCGGCAAATCCACGCTTTTCAATCGGCTGGTTGGGCAGCGCGTGGCAATCGTGGAAGATACCCCAGGCGTCACGCGCGACCGGCTCTACGGCGAGGGCGAGTGGCTGGGGCAACCGTTCGTGGTCATCGACACAGGCGGGATTCTGTTCGGCGATGATGACCCGCTCATTGAGCAGGTACGGGTGCAGGCGCAAGTGGCGATGCACGAAGCGGACTGTGTTTTGTTTTTAGTGGATGCCCGCGAAGGGCTTACCCCTGCCGATGAGGAAGTCGCCGAACTGCTGCGCAAGGGAGGCAAACCTGTCGTTTTGCTGGTGAACAAGGCAGATAACCCCAAACTATGGGACACTCAGCGGGCGGAGTTTTTCGGCTTGGGACTGGGCGAACCGATACCCGTCTCGTCGATTCACGGACACAACATCGCCGAGGTGCTGGAACGCGCCTTTGAACAGATTGAAGTGCCGTCGTCATCTCCTGCTGAGCGGGAGGAGGGCGCAGAACCCATCAAAATCGCGATTGTGGGGCGTCCGAATGTGGGCAAGTCGTCGCTGCTGAACGCGATTTTGGGCGAGCCACGCGCCATCGTGAGCGCAATCGCAGGCACAACACGCGACACGCTGGATACTCCGTTCACCTGGAAAGACCAGCCCGTGATTCTCATCGACACGGCGGGCATCAAGCGCCCTGGCAAGGTGCAGCGCTCGCTGGAATACTATGCGCAGCTTCGCGCGGAGCGTGCGATGCAGCGTGCCGATGTCGCCGTCGTAGTGCTGGACGCCACCGAAGGCGTCACGCACAACGACCGTCGGATCGCGCAGCTTGCAGCCAGTGCGGGGCGCGGCGTCGTGTGGGCAGTCAACAAGTGGGATCTCAAAGAGCCGCCCGACGGCAACCTCGAACAGGACACCCCCCTCAAAAAGGACTTCGCTCGCCTCATCCAGCAAGAAGTCAAATGGCTGGACTACGCTCCTTTTGTGTTTCTCTCCGCGCTGCAAAGCAAGGGCATCGAACGGCTCTTGGATACCTGTATGGTGGTTGCCGATTTGCACTGCATGCGGGTCGGCACGGGCGAGCTGAATCGCCTGATTCACGAGTGGGTTTTCGAGCGTCCCTACACGCGCAAGGGCAAACAGCTCAAGATTTACTATGCGACGATGGCGAGCGTGCGTCCGCCGACTATTGTGCTGTTTGTGAACGATCCCGAAATCGTGCATTTCTCTTACCTACGCTACTTGGAAAACCAACTGCGTCGTCGCTACGAATATACGGGGGTTCCCATCCGCTGGGTCATTCGCGCGGCGCACGAGGAGCGAGAGAAATAGAGTCTATTTAGGGCGGCGTGGCTTCACCGCAACGCTGCCAGAGAGACTGCCTAAGAAGTCTTATACCAATCGGGGTTTCAGGTGGCGCAACATTTCGGTACGGCTCAAGCCGTTGCTCTGCAGACGAAGCCGACCCGCGTCGGCTCTTTAGCCCGTGCTGGCAGGCTTCGTTTGCCCAGCAACGGCTTCAGCCGTACCAGAATATTGCGCTACTTGAAACCCCGATTGGCATTACAGCGTCGCGGATGTCCGTGCAACAACCCGCATGGCACGGGCGATTGCGCCTACGCAAATAAACAGGCACGGACATGACGCCCGTGCCTTCGTTAGCGGACAAGTAAGGCGTGGGGAATCACCCTACGCCCGAGATACCCTACTGTTTGCGGCGACGCCACAACAGCGCGCCAGCTCCGCCTGCCACCAGCACCAGCAGGCTGCTCGGCTCTGGCACTAACTCCAGTTGCACATCATCCAGCTGAACGCCCAGCGAGTCGGGCTGGTCTGCCCCCACCTCCGGCCACGGACGCGAGTTGGTCAGCGTCTCAAACGCCACAATCCAGTTGCCCACGGGTAGGGTGAGTTGCCGATTCACTTGATAGAAGTCGCTGTTGCCGTAAGTCACGCCGAACTCGGTGTTGAGGTTGATGTCCTCCGAGAACAGGGGCGAGCCGCCGCCCGCAGGCAGTATCTGCGCCCGCACAATGCGCGGCAGCAGCGCATCCGCCTGACCGTAGGTAAGCCCTGGATTGTCGGGGTCTGGCTGGCTGCTGAAACTCCACGAGGCGGCTACTCTGAAGCGGAAGTTGTATAGCCCCCCTTGCCCTGAAAGCACAGTGACCTGCTGCTGGATACGCCCTAATCCCGGACTGCCATTGAGGTCTACATACTGGTTCAGATGCTGTCCTGTGCGTCCAGGCACATCGTAAAACAGGTCAACATTATCTTGCACGACTTCCCAGCCTGGAATGTAATCCTGGTCGATTGTGCCCGTGATGAATGTCTGGAGGATGAAACCTGGTTGCCCGTTACCAAGCTGGACTGCCTCGAAGCTGCCGTTCTGAATCAGGTTCTGCGCTTGCACTACGCTGAGCGCTACTGCGGCGCTCACAACAAATCCCACACAACGATTCCAGTGCCGCATACGGCTTTCCTCCGCTGGTGAATTCGGAACACCGTACTATGTGTTCCATATGTAGAAGACTCTTGAATCGCTTCAAAGCGGACAGGCGAAAACCTCGCAACTCTATCAGAATCAGCCTGTTCCCTGATAATCGTAGCACAGTCAGTCCTGTCCGTGCGTGTGGCACGGGCGTCCTCACCAGCTCCACGCGCCTGGGCAAGATGCCCAAGCCAGATTACCATACCAATCGGCGTTTCAAATGGCGCAATTCGTCGGCGAGACGCCGACACTACGAGCACGTTCTGCGTAGCGTCGGCGTCCCGCCGACGACGTCACGGCGTTTGCTTTGACGATTGGTAATTACGCCGCCTTGGGCAACTCCACCACCTGCCCAAAGTTCTGCGCAGGCGGCGCGCCGTTCTCCGCTAAACGGAACCGCGCAATCTGCTCGGTCAACCGCTCCACTGCCGAACGCGCCTGCGCCATCTGCGCATCCAGCTGCTGCATCGCGCTCACCTGCTCCTGCACGGTCGCGCTCATCTCCTGCGAGCCTGCCGCCACTTGCTGCGCCATCGACGCCATCTGCAACAGCGCGCCCGAAGTGGTGTCCACGCTCGCCGTCATCTCCTGCGTGCCCGCGCTGGACTGCTGCGCAATCGCCGCAATCTGCTGCAACGCCGTGGAAGTCGCCTCCGCACTTGCCAGCATCTCCTCGCCCGCCGCGCTGGACTGCTGCGCAATCGCCGCGATTTGCTCAATCTCGTGCATCGTGGCGTCGGCGGCGTTCTGCACGGCGTTCATCGACTGCGCCGAGCGCTCCACCTGCTGCGTAATCGCCTCCACTGCCTGCAAAATCGCACCCAAGCCGTTGGCAACATCTTGTGAGACCTGCGCGCCCTCTTGCACGGCGCTCAGGCTCTGCTCCATCGCCTGCACGGTCTGCTCGGTCTTGGCAAGCACTTGCTGGATGATGGCTTGGATTTCGCGCGTGGCGGTTGCGCTCCGCTCGGCAAGGCGACGCACTTCCTCGGCGACGACGGCAAACCCACGCCCCGCCTCGCCCGCACGCGCCGCCTCAATCGCGGCGTTCAGTGCAAGCAGGTTCGTCTGGCGGGCAATCTCCTCAATCGTCTGCAGGATCCCGCCGATGGAGGCAGACAGCTCGGCGAGACCCTGCAGTTCGCTCGCCACATGGCGCGTCTGCTGGTCGATATTCACCATCACCTGCTGCGACTGCGCCAGCGCAGTGCGCCCCTGCTCGGCGGTGTGCGCCGCGTGTTGGGCGGTCTGTTGCGCCTCGTGCAGCTGCTGGAAGGTCTCGCGGATGCGCTCGGTAATCGCTTGCACGCGCGCCACGCCCGCGCTGGCGGCTTGGGCGGTCTGCTCCGCGCCTTGCGCCACCTCGCGCACCACACGCGCCACTTCGCTCATCTGCTGCACGCCCTGCTGCGAGGCGTGCGCCGTCTGCTCCGCCCCGCGTGCCACCTCCTGCACCACCGCCCGCAACTGCTGCATCAGCTCGTTGGAGCGTGTGGTCTCCTGCGCGATGCGTTCCACGCCCTGCGCCGAGTCGTGGGCGGTTGCGCCCATCTGCTGCGCGCCCGCCGCCATCTGGCTTAGGCTCTGCGCCGCGCTTTGCACCTGCGTACTCACCAGCTCCGCCGTGCGCTTGGCTTCCGTCAGCACGCCGCCCAGCGACTGGATGGCTTGGTTGAGGCTGTTCGCCAGTTGCGCCAGCTCGTCGCGCCCTGTGGCGGGCACTTGCACGGTCAAATCGCCCTGCGCCAGTTGCGCCGCTGCGTGCTGCACGCCGCGCACCACGCCCAAAATCTGCCGCGCAATCAGGAAACTCAGCACGCCTGTTGCCATCAAAATCAGCACAGCAGTGGTGACCATCACAGCTGTTCTTGCCCACGCTGTGGCTTCCGCCGCCTGCTCAATTTGCGCGATGCGTTCAGGAATCCGCTTCTCGCCCTCTGCCAGAT
>JANXCK010000113.1 GCA_025060055.1 Fimbriimonadales bacterium
GTAGCGGTCGGTGATGTAGCGGCTGGAGAGTTTGACTGCGGCTTCCACCGCGCTGTCGGTGATGATTACGCGGTGGTGGCTCTCGTAGCGGTCGCGCAGTCCCTTGAGGATTTGGATGGCTTCCTCGACTGAGGGTTCGCGCACCTGCACGGGCTGGAATCGGCGTTCCAGCGCGGCGTCGCGCTCGATGTATTTGCGGTACTCGTCCTGCGTGGTCGCGCCGACGCACTGCAGTTCGCCGCGCGCGAGGGCGGGCTTCATGATGTTCGAGGCGTCGATAGCGCCTTCGGCTGCGCCCGCGCCAATCAGTGTGTGCAACTCGTCAATAAACAGCACCACATCGCCCTGTGCTTTGCGCACCTCGTCCAGCACGCGCTTCATGCGCTCCTCGAACTCGCCGCGATACTTCGTGCCTGCAACCAGTCCAGCGAGATCGAGCGAGACGATGCGCTTGTTGCGCAACTGTTCGGGCACATCGCCTTGCACGATACGCTGCGCCAAGCCTTCCACGATGGCGGTCTTGCCCACGCCAGGCGGACCGACCAGCACGGGGTTGTTTTTCGTGCGCCGTGCAAGGATTTGCATCACGCGCTCCACTTCGTTGTGGCGTCCGATTACGGGGTCCAGCTTGCCTTGACGCGCCATTTCGGTCAGGTCGCGCCCGAACTCATCGAGCGTGGGTGTGCGAGAGCGTTGCGGGCGTGCGGAGGGCGTCGGTTGCCCCTCGTGCTCTTGGAGGTTCATCACTTCGCGCCGTGCGCGTTCCAAGTCCACGCCGAGTTTATGCAGCACACGCGCTGCAAGCCCTTCGCCCTCGCGAATCAAGCCTAACAGCAGGTGTTCCGTGCCGATGTAGTTATTGTTCAGTTGGCGTGCCTCATCGTAGGCGAGGTCTATCACGCGCTTGGCACGCGAGGTCAGTTGCATTTCCGCGCCGTAGCGTGCCTCACTGCGGGTGGCGTAGCGTTCGATTTCGCTTCGAATGCGTTGCAAGCTCACCCCCATCCGATCCAGGATCCGCGCCGCGACGCTGTCCGATTCGCGCACCAGCCCCAAAAGCAGATGCTCGGTGCTGACCTGCGTCTCGCCCAGCCGCTGCGCTTCTTCCTGTGCGTAAAAAATCACTTTCCGAGCGCGCTCTGTAAAGCGTTGCCACATCATGCTCAGCCCTCCAGCGCGGCGATCACGCCGACCCTGATTTGGACACAACGATCTCGATAAAATGTTTCCATACTACCTCTGAGGTTTCACAGGGAGCCGCTTGCAACCGAATTATCGGCGACAGAGTCGGTTTTCTCCCCGCCTATATTGTAGCACAATCGGGGGGTATCGATTCAAGGGGGTTGCTTTGTGATTGGTTCCCCCTGCAAGGCAGGGGGAACCTTAGGAAAGGCACAGCGGCTCACTCCAGATTTTCGGGGACGAACCCGTCGTACACGGGCAGGAAGTCGCGCCACGCTTCACGCGCGATCGCCTTCGCGTACTGCGTGAGGCTGAGGTAGGGCACGAAGGCGGGGCGACGCGGCTTGCGGGCGAGCTTCATCCCCGCCTGCTGCGGCGTGCGGTCGCCCTTAATCAGGTTGCACCGACGGCAGCACGCCACCAAGTTCTCCCATGTGTCGCCCCCGCCCATACTGCGCGGAATCACATGGTCTACGGTCAGGTCGCGCGAGGTGTGTCCGCAATATTGGCAGGTGTAGTTATCGCGTGCGAGGATGGCGCGGCGGCTCACGCGCACCTGCGGCAGCGGACGCTTCACCAAGTAGCGCAAGCGCACCACCGACGGCGCCTCGAAGCCCCCCGACACCGTGCGGATGTAATGCCCGTTCGTCAGCACCACCTCCGCCTTCCCCGTGAGAATCATGTTCACGGCGCGGCGCATCGTGCAGATGTTGAGCGGTTCGTAGTTCTGGTTCAGAACAAGCACCTCAGCCATAGTGGCGCAGCCTCCTCGAACCCCCTAATAAAGCAGGGGAGCCATACGCACAGACCCGCGCAGGCTCCCCAGCTCGACACGCGCCAAAAGGCGCGGCAACGGTAGCGCCCGCGCGTCCCGAACCAGGAGCCGGTGCTCCAACGCTCGCAGTCGAAGCCGTTGAGTCCGTGCGTCAGCATCGCCGTATATTATAACCTATCTGGCGCAGCGAATTCAAGCGCCATGCAGGTATACTCGGCTCAGGAGGCGGAAGTTCCGATGCTGTATCTAATGCGCGCGGAGATGGGCGAGCAGCCCGCAGTGTTGCGCCGTCTCGCCGACGAGGCGTGGCGCGCGGTGCGTGCCGTTGCTCAGCAGATTCGCGACCGTGAACTTCGGTATGTGTTCCTCGCTGCGCGGGGCACCTCCGACAACGCCGCCGCCTACTTCAAGTATCTGTTCGAGATTGAGAACGGTATCCCCTGCGGATTAGCTGCGCCTTCCGTCGTGACGCTCTATCGGGCACAGCTGCGTTTTCACGATGCGCTGGTAGTGGGCATCTCGCAGTCGGGTCAGGCGCCTGATGTGGTCGAGTACCTCGCACACGCGAGGGCGAACGGCGCGTTCACGCTCGCTATCACGAATGACTTAGAATCGCCACTGGCGCAAACAAGCGACTACACACTGCCTCTGCACGCAGGTGCGGAGCGCAGTGTTGCCGCGACCAAGACCTACATCGGCACGCTTGCCGTCATCTACCTGCTTTCGGAGGCGTTGAACGCACGCCACGACGCGCCCCAGCGACTGCGACACGCAGCGACCCTCATCGAGCAGGTGCTGCAACGCGAACCGCACATTCAGGAAATCGTCGACCGCTATCGGTATATGCGTGAATGCGTGGCGCTGGCACGCGGCATCAATCAGGCAACGGCACAGGAGACCGCACTCAAGCTCATCGAGACTTGCTATGTGATGTGCAAGGCGTACTCGGTAGCGGACTTTATGCACGGATCGTTCGCGCTGATTGAACCAGGCTTCCCATGTTTGCTGTTCGCGCCCGAAGGGGCGACCTTCGCCACCACGCTGGAGAGCGCGTCCAAACTACGCGCGGGCGGCGCCGAGACGATTATTTTCGCAAGCGACGCCGATATCCTTAGCCTCGCCCGCACGCCCATCCCGATGCCTGCGGACATCCCAGAACCGCTTTCGCCCATCGTGTATGCGGTGGCAGGGCAGCTTTTTGCATACCATTTAGCCCTCGCGCGCGACTTGAACCCTGACCAGCCGCGCGGGCTTCAGAAAATCACCCAAACGCGATAAGCCATGGAGATACTCCACACCGTTCACGAGGTACGGCAGTGGGCGCGTCGCCAGCGTGCGGCGGGACGCGCCATCCATTTCGTGCCCACGATGGGCTACTTCCACGAGGGGCACCTGAGCTTGATGCGCCGCGCCAGAGAAGATGAGGGCGCGGTCATCGTGAGTATCTTCGTCAACCCGCTGCAGTTCGGCGCAGGCGAGGACTTCGACCGCTACCCGCGCGATTTTGAACGCGACCGCCAGATGGCGCATTCGGTGGGCGTGGAAGCGATTTTCTACCCCGATGTGGCTGAAATGTACCCCTCAGGCTACCAGACAGAAGTGCGCGTGAAAGAGCTTTCCAAGCCCCTGTGCGGGCGGTCGCGACCAGGGCACTTCGAGGGCGTAGCGACTGTGGTGCTGAAACTGTTCAACATCGTCACTCCTGACCGCGCCTACTTCGGGATGAAAGATTATCAGCAGTTGCGGATTATCCAGCAGCTGGTGCGCGATATGAACTTGCCTACTGAGATTGTGCCCTGCCCGATTGTGCGCGAGCCAGACGGTTTGGCGATGTCGTCGCGGAATGTGTACCTGACGCCCGAAGAGCGCGCGGCAGCGACGGTGCTGTACCGAAGTCTGCAGTGGGCACAAGCGCAAGTGGCAGCTGGCGAGCGCGACGCCCTCAAGATTCGTGAGGGCGTGTACCAGCAGATTGCTGCCGAGCCGCGTGCGCGAATCGACTACGTGGAAGTGGTCGACGCCGACACGCTGCTGCCAGTGGAACGCATCGAGCGACCGACACTGGTGGCTGTGGCGGCTTTTTTTGGCGCGGCGCGACTAATTGACAACTGTCTTGTGTCGGGATAGCGAGAATACCCATCGGCGTTTCACGCGACCCAGTTCGTCAGCGGGACGCTGACGCACTGTGTCGCTTGAAACCTAATTGCTAACCCAACTTGCTACCTATCGGTTTTGAGCGAGCGAGATTCCTCGCTCCGCTCGGAATGACAACGCTCTGCACGCAAAAGTGAACCTGTCATTCCGAGCCGCAGGCGAGGAATCTCAGACAGGTAGCAAGTTGGGTTAATTTCTATGTCCCTCAGACGGCGGCAAGGCAGACGAACCTACACCTTGCCCAGCCTGCGCATCGCCTCGAAGCAGAGCCGAATCGTTTCCAGCGGGGAGTGCGCGTAGGTCTCTTGCTCCACGATGTACCACTGCGTGCCGCCGACGGTCTCGCAGGCGTCGAAAAAGTCCGCCCACCGCACTTCGCCCTCGCCGATGACCGCGCTCGGATTGGCTTGAGAGAACTCTTTGCAGTGTACTGTGATGGCGCGACCGGCGTATTTGCGAACGAACGGCGCGGCGTGTGCCCCGCCGTGCAGTGCGTTCCCCGTGTCGATCTGCATAATCACCTCAGGGCGCGTGTGGCTGAAGAACAAGTCCCACGGCAGCTCGCCGTCCCCAAGGGGCTGGAACTCCATCCAGTGGTTGTGATAACCGATGCGAAAGCCATGCGGTTGCACGCGCTCGGCGATTTCATTGAAGAGGCGGGCAGTCTCCAACCATGCGGTGCGCGACGCTGTGCGCTCGGCTGGCAAGCCGGGCACAATCAGGTACGGGCATCGAAGCGTTGTGTGGAACTCCAGCGTGCGCGGCAGGTTGTCGTCGAGCAGCGCGTCCAGACCGATATGCGTGCCGCAGCATTCTAAGCCGTTCTCGTCCAGCATGCGACGCAGCGTAGCGGCGTCGTAGTCGTAGTAGCCCGCAAACTCCACACCTGCATAGCCGATTTGGGCGATTTCGCTCAGCGTGCGAGCCAAGTCGCGCTTGCATTCATCACGCACAGAATACAACTGCACTCCGACCTTGATTGCCATACGAGCAGCCTCCGCAGAAAAGTTCGCGCTGGTCAGCACAGTTCCTACGAGCGCGCTCGCCATCTGTGCCACAGCCAGCCAACAAGCGCACCGACAAGGGCGCACGCGGGAGCCAGCATCAGGTACGCTCGCAACAGGCTCGGCATCATCGCATCCCACGCGCGATAGTGCCACATCTCAGCGTACACAAGCAGCAGGGCGTAAGCAACGGGCGGCACAAGCAAAGCGTAGAGCAGCGCGCTGAGCAGCAGCAGACGCTTTTTTGCGTCGGCGCTGCACCGACGATGGGCGTAAAGCAGCGTCAGTAGCACAATCGGACTGCTTACGACCACGCCCACTATCGGGGCGGCGTTGAACGCGCCGACCGCGAACCAAAGTGGCAAGTCGCTCACTGCGGGCGGATAACCTTGCACAGTCCAGAAACAGCAGAGCCAGACGGGGAACACTGCCCAAAACAGGACGCCAGCCCCCAGGCTCTGCCCCGCGAACCCCAGCACGAATCCTGCCCAGACCCAGCCGCGTCGCCTAACGCTGCCCCTTGCCACGACGCTGCTCCTCCTGCATGCGATACAGTTCCATGAGTGCCGAGAAGGGGTCTAACGGGTTGCGTTCGCGCTCCGCGTCCAACTCGGCAAGGCGCTCGTTGATGCGCTGGTTCAGCCGATATGCCGAGTACGCCAGCAACGCAATAATCACCAGACAAGCCAGTACGAACGGGATATTCATCGGTTTGCGAAATCGAGCATGGTTGCGTGGTGGGCGTGGCAGATAGCGATTGCCAGTGCGTCGGCGGCATCGTCAGGCTTAGGCACGGTCTCCAGCCCTAACAGTCGCTGCACCATCGCCTGCACTTGCTGTTTGTCCGCGCCGCCGTAGCCCGTCACAGCTTGCTTGACCTGCAACGGTGTGTATTCGCGCCACGCGATACCCGCTTCCGCCGCGACCAGCAGCGCGACCCCTGCGGCGCGTGCCACCTGAATCGCCGTGCGGCGGTTTGTGCCAAACAGCAGCTGCTCTGTCGCCAACGCATCGGGCTGATACCGCTCTACCAGTTCGTGCAGTCCGCGGTACAGTAGCAGCAACCGCTCAGGCGCAGGTAGCGTTTTGGGAGACTGCAGCACGCCGTATGCCAACGCACGATACCGAGTGCCTGTCTGCTCCAATATACCGTAGCCCATCGTCGCGGTGCCTGGATCGACGCCTAAAATAATCACCGTTGCTCTCCCGTACCCAAGGCAGCTGCAAGCGCGGCTATCCGCGCGTATTATACCTATCGAAGGCTATTTCACACCGAAGGGAACATGAGTGTTGGATTCTCCTTTTTGCGGGGCGGGTTCCGAACCCGCCCCGACTTGTAAACGATTAGGGCATTTCGAACATCACAAGCGCTTCGCGCACGCGCCCCTCCAGTGTGCGCAGCACGCGCATCTGCACAGTGCGTCCTGACGGCACGCGGCTCAACGCGCGTTCCAAGTCTGCGGCTGTGCGGACAGGCGCGTTATTGACAGCAACAATCACATCGCCCGCTTCCAGTTCGCCAGCGGCAGGGCTGTCGCTATCGACGCTCCGCACATACGCGCCTTGCCCGTCGCCCAGTTCACGCTGCAGCGCTGGCGGAACCTCGCCGACTGTGATTCCTAATCGATCTAAAGTGCTTGTGTCAGCGTCTGATCGCTCGGCGCGGGTGCGCGACGCATCCTTAGCGTCTTCAGGATGCACCTCCAGCGTCGCCTCAAGGTTCAGAGGCTTCCCCTCGCGCAGCACTTTGAGTTTGACCTTGGTGCCAGGCTCCTTGTCGCCAATCAGCTCACGGAAGTGGGTTTCGTTGCGCACGGGAGTTCCGTCCACTTCGGTGATAATATCGCCTGCCTGAATGCCAGCGCGGTAAGCGGGCGTATCGCGATCCACTGAGCGAATCAGCACGCCCTGTTCCACTTTGAGTTCTTCCTTCATTTCGGCGGGGACATCAGTAGGCTCCACGCCAAGATAGCCACGCTGGTAAGTTCCCTTCTCCAGAAGTTGCTGCACGATGGTCTTGACACGATTGATGGGAATGGCAAACCCGATACCCACATTCCCGCCGAGAAAATTCCCTGTGGCAATCGCTGTGTTGATACCGATGACCTCACCGCGCGAGTTCACCAGCGGTCCGCCCGAGTTGCCTGAGTTGATGGCGGCATCGGTCTGAATCAGATCGGGGTAGAAGCGGGTGCGCCCTGCTCCAGGGATGACCTCGCGTCGCCCTACGGCGCTGATGACGCCCATCGTCAGCGTGTTTTCCAGACCGAACGGGCTGCCAATCGCGAACACAATCTGCCCCGGCTTGACGCTGGACGAGTCGCCAAGCAAAGCAGCGGGCAAGTTCCTGCGGTTCACTTTGATGACCGCGATGTCGGCACTGGGCGCACGCAGCACTTCGCCCTTCGCCTTCGTGCCGTCGTGGAAGGTCACCTCCACATCCGTAGCGCCATCGACTACATGGTCGTTCGTGATGATGTAGCCATCGCTGCGGATAATCACCCCTGAGCCTTGCCCTTCCACACGCGGGCGCGGGATCTGGATGCGCCCACGCCCGAACTCGAACAGAAACTCCTGCATCTCCTCATCGCGCGGGAGCGTAGCAACTCGGCGCGTGGCGCGAATATGCACGACAGTGGGCTGTACCGCCTCTGCGATGCGCATCAGGGCTGACTCCAAGCTGGCGAGGGTTGCGCGTTCCTGCGGGGTGAGGGCGACGGTGGTACGCTCCTGCGCCACTGCGCCGCCTTGCAGTGCGATGTAGGTAACCGTTGCGCCCATCAGCGCGCCCAAGCCCAAAATCAGATGCCATCGCCTCATCATCGTTCCCAACCTCCTATCGCTGCGGCTCGGTTGTCCCTGTTTGCACGAAGCTAGTATCCCAGTAGCCTGTGGGCTGGTAGCCCAGAGTCGGATCTACCGCATAAGAGACGCTGGGAATCAGCACAGGTTCGCTAACGGAGTACATTCCGCTTCGGGAGACAAACAGTGCAGGAGAACGGGGAACGGAAAGCAGTTCAGGGGCAACGGTGGGGGTCAGCAACGGTGAGGAGGCGGTAAAGTTTGGGGTGAGCAGCGCATCGGGGGTGGTGGTCGCGTAGGTCGATTCTTCAGAGCGGCTCCAGACCGCAAAGGTAATTGCGAGCGCCAAGCCACCCGCAAGCTGCCACCAGCGTGGCGCATGCCAACGGAACGCAAGACCACGCCGCGGCACAGGCGTCGCTTGGCGCACGCACGCCAACACCTGCTCTGGACCAAAGCGCGGCATCACGACAGGGATTTGACTTAGTAATTGCTTTGTGCGGCGCAAACTTTCAAACTCACATGAACACTCGATGCACTGCTCTAAGTGGCTTCGTATCTGCTGCTGCTCCTGCCCCGAAAGCTCGCAATCCAGGTACGCTGAAAGGCGAGACTGCACGTATCGGCAATTCATTTCAGTTCACCTCGCTCAAACAGATTGGGATGGCGTTTCTTGAGGTAGTCGCGCAACTGCTTGCGCCCGCGATGGATGCGCGAGCGCACCGTGCCGATGGAAGTGTTCATGATTTCGGCGATTTCTTCGTAGGAGTAGCCTTCCATATCGGCTAAGACGACGGCGGCGCGGAACTCCGGGGATAGCTGCTGCAATCCCTCGTGGATTGCCTCGACATACTCCTTGCTGAGCGCGAGTTCCAGCGGGTTCGGCGCGAGATCGGGCAGGTCGATGGCAGTACCGTCTTCACTGTCCTCCGCGCTGCTGAAGGTTTCGTCGATGGAGACTGTGCGCAAACGCCCTCGACGCCGATACTCGTCGATATACAGGTTCGTCAGAATGCGGTTGAACCAGTTCATGAAGGGCATGCTGCGGTCGTAGCGGTCGAAGAAGTGGTAGGCGCGCAAAAACGCCTCCTGAACGAGGTCTTCAGCGTCGGCGGCGTTCCCCGTCAGGCGATAGGCAGTATTATACGCTTGCTGGTAGTGCCGATAAACCAGCTCGTCGAACTCGCGTTGTAAGCGATCTTCCATTCGGTAAGCGACTGCCGTGTGGGTCATCGCCGTCTCCATCACAGGGGTATACGAATGGTCGGTCGATAAAGTTCCCCCACAGCGTCCCATCCCTCCTTCGCGTATTTAGACGCCTCTTAAGTGTACCATGTTTCCGACTGAGCAACGGCATAGAGTTCCCCACTCAGCCACCAGAACCGCTCCGCGCCAGGCGTGATACGGGCGGCGGGGAAGTCGGCGTCTTCGGTGTGGAACAGTTGCTGAATCACCGGGCGTTTCGAAGCGCCTGTCACCAGAAACCAGATGCGCGGCGCGGCGTTCAGCACGGGCAGGGTCAAGGTCAGCCGCTGGTGTGGCTCTACAGGCGCGCGGCTCGGAACCACCCAGCGCGTGGTCTCCTCCAGCGCAGGGTCGCCCGGAAACAGCGAGGCGATATGTCCGTCGTCGCCCAGCCCCAGCAGTACGAGGTCAAACTGTGGGAGCGGGGTTTCCGCGCCGAAATAGGCGCGCAGCTCCGCCTCGTAGGCGCGGGCGGCTTCGTCCGGGTCGGCGTAATGGGTGGGCATTGGGTGAATGTTTTCGCGCGGGACGCTCGCCTTGTAAAGCCACGCCTCATATGCCATACGGTAGTTGCTGCGCGGGTCGTCGTGGGGCACATAGCGCTCATCGCCCCAGAACAGATGTACGCGCGTCCAGTCCAGCGCGTTCTGGTAGTGGCGCGACGCCAGCAGCAGATAGAGCGTCTCGGGCGTCTTGCCCCCCGAAAGCGCAACGCTGCAGGTCGGCTGCTTGGTGAGCAGTCCCGACAGCAGCTCGGTCATTGAGTCGGCGACGCGCGACCAGTTCAGCCCCAGCAGCGTGCCCCGCTTACAGCGCTGCCCGTAATACAGGATGAGACGGAGCGACACCTTCGCTTCGGGGTTCGCCTCCAGCCACTGCACGATTTCCTGAAAGAGCGCGTCGTCTTGCTCCGCCACAGGCGGGATTATACCTGTTAGAGCGACTGCACGCCTAAGGTGACCGTAATGGGGAGCCGTTGTCCTTCCCGAATAACCGTAATATTCACGCGCTGGTTGGGCTGCGCGAAGTAGAGGGCGCGGGTGAGGTCGGCGGCGGTGCGGATGGGTCTATCGCCGAACTGGGCGATGATGTCGCCGGCTTGGATTCCCGCTTGCTGCGCGGGGCTGCCGAGCGCAACACGGCGCACCACTACCCCCGTCGGCAAGCCTTGATAATCGACGCCCAGCCACGCATGCTCGGCGCGCCCTTTCGTGCGCAGGTCGTTCACCACGCGCTGCGCAATTTCGGCGGGCACAGCAAAGCCGACCACGGCGACAGACGGCACAGGCGCGCCCTCCACAGAAGCTAACTCGCCCGTCATCACGCCGATTACGCGCCCTTGCGAGTCCAGCAGCGGCGCGCCCGGCTCGCCCGAACCCACCGTGCCGTTGAACTGCAACAGCAGCACCACCCGCTGATTGTCGCGGCGCACGCCCACACGATCCTTGCCGCCC
>JANXCK010000195.1 GCA_025060055.1 Fimbriimonadales bacterium
CGCGAGCTGTGCGAGATTATGCGCAACGCACAGCGGGAAACCTATGGCGACGGTCTGGACGAAAACGCCTTGCACCCCTATATGTGGGCAGCCAAGCCCCACTACTACGGCAGCGCGTTCTATAACTACCCGTACATGTTCGGCTTGCTGTTTGGGCTGGGGCTGTACGCGCTCTACTTGGACGACCCCAACGGCTTCCGCGCCCGCTATGATGACCTGCTCTCGCGCACAGGGATGGCAGACGCGCCCACGCTCGCAGCGGAGTTCGGCTTCGACTTGCGCACGCCCGCCTTCTGGCGCGGCGCGTTCGCCGCTATCCGCAAGGATATCGACCAGTTCGAGTCGCTGGCGCGGGGTGCATAGGGCGCACGGGCACAACTGTCCGTGCCACGCAGTAGCGTCGGCGTCCCCGCCGACGATGCACGGGCAAGATGCCCGCGCCACGCAGTAGCGTCGGCGTCCCCGCCGACGATGGCACGGACACGACTGTCCGTGCCACGCTTGCACGGGCAAGAATGCCCGTGCCACATGCAGGAATTGCAGCGCGTGTTGCGAATAAACCTTTTGCCAAATGCGTGAGACAACTGTGCCTGCGATGACGGGGTTGCTGCGGCTCTTTACGGGAGCGCAGCGAGTGGGACTGCCGAGTCACGGTGAATCGGCTCGCGACACTGCCTACCGAAGCGCACTTGTCGCCCAAGGGTTGACAGCCGTAAGGGCGGTTTCCAGTGCGCTTGCTCAAGAAATCTAACACAAGTTCCGATAATCTCTCGCGAGCCGTCAACAAGACACCTGCATCGAGGATTGCTATTGGCTCAATCTGCTTTTTCGCGGAGGTTGATGATGAGACAACGGAAACGCAAACCTAAGACGCCCGTTCAGGAGCGTCCCGTACCGATTAGCACGGCGAGCTTTCTGGTGGGTGTGGAGACGCACACCATTCGATATTGGGAGCGCGAGTTTAGCGAGTTTTTGAACCCTGTGCGCACGGCAGGCGGGCAGCGACGCTACCGCCGCGAGGACATCGAGGTACTCCAAGAGATTAAGCGACTGCTCAAGGAGGAACTGTATACGATTGCGGGCGCCAAGCGCGTGCTGAGCCAGCGGTTCAGGGTGCGCCAGTCGCCAGAATCGGGCGAAGGCAGCAACGGTACGCAGCCTGCCCCGCGCAGGAGACGCGCGTCCCCAAAACGCTAACACAAGCCCCGTGCAAGGGAGGAGCGGTGAAAACGGTTGTCGCCAAACAGAGCGTGCCCGTCTTCGCGGAGCAGTACGACACGGCGCTGCACCCCGCTTTCGAGTTGCTGGCTCAAGAGCGCAGCGACGAAGCCTACGCGGCGTTCATGCGCGAGATTGAAGCCCGTCCGCACGATGAGAACGCCTACGAGGGCGCGATTGTCGCGCTGCTGCAGCAGACGCGCTGGCACGAAGCCGAGGCACTGACCGCGCAGGCGCGCGCGGCCTGCCCCAACTCGCTCATCCTCGTCGCACGACAAACTTGGAACTGGATCTACCTCACCCGCGAGTCGGAGGCATACCCGCTGGTTGTCCAGCTGCTGGAGCGCGGCTACTGCAACCCTGCGTGGCTGCACGAGGTAGTGCTGCCTTTGCGGAATGTGCTGATTTGCTACGCAAGCGACCCACGCCTTCTCTCCCGCAACAAACGCAAACAGCAGCACGAGCGCGCCAGCCTGCTCAAAGGCATCCAAACGCTCGAACACTGGCTGGAACGGTATCAATATCCCATTCCCGACGAACCCGTCGGGGTGAGGATTACGCTGAGTATGATTGCCCGCAACGAGGCACAGTTCCTGGAAGGTTGCCTGCGAAGCGTGCAAGGCGTAGTGGACGAGATTGTGCTGGTGGACACAGGCTCCGACGATGACACGCCACGCATTGCCGAGCGGTTCGGGGCAAAGGTGATTCACACCGCATGGCAGCACGACTTCTCCGCCGCGCGCAACCTCGCGCTGGAGCATGCCAGTGGCGACTGGATTTTAGTGCTGGATGCGGACGAACGGCTCTCACCCGACTCGAAGCAGGCAATCCTGAACGCTGTGCGCCATCCGCAGTTTGCGGGCTACTATCTGGAGATTCTGAACGAAATCCGAGACGGCGACTACTTTATGCATCGGATTGTGCGCCTGTTTCGTCGGTTGCCCGGCATTCGCTGGGAAGGGGCAATCCACGAGCAGATTATGCCAAGCCTTATTGCGCGTGGGGCACGCTTTGCCACCGTCGCAGCGCAGATTCACCATCTGGGCTACCGCAGTGAAGTGATGCAAAGCCGCGCCAAAATCCAGCGCAACCTCGAACTGATTCAGCGCGAGCTGGAGCGCGACCCCGACGACTTGTTCCACAAGTTTAACTTAGCCAACACTTACTTCACAGCAGGCGAGTATGCACAGGCAGCGCACTGGGCAGAGCAGGTGTGCCCCTACCTACGCGGCGACGAAGATTACGCAGGGCAAATCTGGGCGGACTGGGTCGAGTCGCTGATGCACCTGCAGCGCTACGAGGAAGCACTGAAGGTGGGCGCGGACGCCCTCGCGCGAGGTATCGATAGTCCGATGGTTCACTACGCGCTGGCGCTGGTCTATCATCGGATGGGCTCCTACCAGAAGACTCTGGAGTCGCTGGATGCGGCGCGCGAGTCAGCCATCCGAATCGGCTTGCTTGCGCCCGATGGGGAGACACTCCAAATCGGAAGCCGCTACACGGGCGATGTGGGTGTCGTGACTTTCAAGTGGCGCTACACCCGCGCGTTAGCCCTGCATGCCTTGCAGCGGTATGCTGAAGCGCGCACGCTCTTCGAACGCCTCGTCCAAGAACGCCCGAACAACCCGATTATCTTGCAAGCATATGGGCAACTGCTGACGGACATCGGTGAACGCGAGGCGGCGCAGTCCGTTTTCCATCAGCTGGCAACCCACGACGAGTACCATCTGCTGGCGCAGCAACTGCTCGCCAAGCTCTGGTGGGAGGCGAACGACTATCAACGCGCGTTGCCGTATCTGCGCGCGGTTGCACTCGTGATGCCCCACGAGCGCGAATGGCTCGACCGCTGGTTGCATGCAGCGCAAGCAACAGGCGACTGGCTAAGCGTTGTGGCAGCATGCGAACTTTATGAGGCGCGTGGCTACCCCATCAGTGCCGAGATGTATATCAACTGGGGGCGTGCGCTTTGGCAACTCAACGCATACGAGAACGCGCTACGCTGCTTCACCGCAGCGATTGAACTCAATCCACAGGATGCGAACGCCTTCCTGAATGCGGGCGATGCGCTGTACCAGCTTGGTGCGTATAGCGAAGCTGCCGACGCTTACGCCGCTGGCATTGAGCGTGACCCCTACAACGCTCAAGCATGGTTCACCTTGGGCAACTGCTACTTCCGCATGGGCGTGTATGACGCTGCCAAAATCGCTTACGAGCAGGCACTCACCATCGATCCCAAGCACAAGCAGGCGCAGCATAACCTGGAACTCACACGCGAACGCATCCGATTCACTGCCGCGTAGCGGTGTTCACACTAATAAGTCCCTCCAAGATCAAATCGTCCCGTTTTCCCCCCTCACCCCCAGCCCCTCTCCCACAAGGAGAGGGGAGCCGAGTTCCCCCTCGCCCTCTGGGAGAGGGGGTCAGTGGGTGCTGATAAGGGTACATCGGGTAGGTTCAAAAAAAGCGCGTTGCAGGGTGTCTTTCCAGTACGAAAAACCCACAACACGCACAAACCAACCCGCACAAAGCAGACCTCACCCACCAACTCGTCCACGACGGAATGCCCCACCTCCCACCCTCCCCACAGCACACCCTCGCCTACCTCTCTTCGCCTTGCTCCCGCTCGGCACACCCTCCCCCAGTCCCAAGTGAGCGTGTGGCTCACTCTGTGGACGGCTACTCTGCCCAACACACAGCACCAACGCCTCAAGCGACCCCGCCCACACGCTGGCAACGACCCCGCCTGCTGCCACGCCCTGTGCCGTGCTGCACCTGCTGCGCCTCACCGCACTCTGGCTGGCGATAGACGCAACCACCTT
>JANXCK010000197.1 GCA_025060055.1 Fimbriimonadales bacterium
GTCAGCAGCACATAGCGGTCATCGCCTTCGTACACCAGCCCTGTTGCAATCCCCGCGACGGGGGCTTTGATGGGCACGCCTGCGTCCATCAGCGCGAGCGTGCTGCCGCACACGCTCGCCATCGAGGTGGAGCCGTTCGACTCCAGCACTTCCGAGTAGAGCAGGATGGCGTATGGGAACTCCTCTTCGGGTGGCACCATGCGTTGCAGGGCGCGCTCGGCGAGCATGCCGTGTCCCACCTCGCGCCTGCCTGGGCCGCGCAGCGGGCGCGCCTCACCTGTGCTGAACGGCGGGAAGTTGTAGAAGTGCATGTAGCGCTTGGTCTCTTCTTCCACGAGCGCGTCCAGAATCTGCGCTTCTTGCAGTGCGCCGAGCGTGCAGGTGGTCAACACCTGGGTCTGCCCGCGCTGGAACAGCCCGCTGCCGTGCGTGCGCGGCAGCAGCCCTACCGCGCAGAAAATCTCACGAATCTCGTGGGGAGCGCGCCCGTCAGGACGCTTCCCCTCGTCTAAAATCAGCCGACGCACCGTCTCCTTGACGACCTCGTCGACCGCCATGCTGAGTTCGAGTTCGCGCCCTTCGTAGGGCGGGGGCGACTCAGGGTCACGTGGGGTGTTCATCTGCACCACAATCTCGTCCTTGAGCTGGCTGATGCCCGCTTCGCGTGCGAGCTTGTCGGGGTTCTGGATTGCCTCCTTGAGCGACTCGCCCGCGAACGCTTTGACCGCCTCCTTGAGTTCCGTAGAGACCAGGTAGAGGGGCACTTCCGCTTTGGGCTTGCCCGCTTTCGCACGCAACTCCTCAATCAGCGCGATGACCTTCTGGTTCTCCAAGTGCGCCAGCTCGATTGCCTGCAGCATCACCTCTTCGGGCAGCTGGTCGGCGTCTGCCTCGATCATCATCACATAATCGGGGCGGCTGGAGACCACCAGCTCCAGTGCGGAGAGTTCTGTCATCTCGCTGTTGGGGTTGATGATAAACTCGCCGTTCACATAACCTACGCGCACCGCGCCGAGCGGTCCGTTCCACGGGATGTCCGAGATGGTCAGCGCGGCGGACGCGCCGATGATGCCCAGCACCGCAGGCGGATGGTCGAAATCGACTGACAAGGGCAGCACAATCACCTGCACCTCGTTGCGCATGCCCTTGGGAAACAGCGGGCGAATCGAGCGATCGACTAACCGCCCTTGCACGATGGACTCATCGGACGGGCGACCGCCGCGCTTGACGAACCCGCCGGGAATCTTGCCTACAGCGTACTTGCGTTCCTCAAAGTCGACAGTGAGCGGGAAAAAATCGATGTCGGAGCGCGCTTTTTGGCTCATCGTTGCGGTGACCAACACCACGCTGTCGCCGTAGCGCACCACCACTGCTGCGTTCGCTTGATTTGCCCAAGCGCCTGTCTCCAGCGACAAAAGAGTTCCGCCGATTTCGGCGGAGACGATAATCGGTTCTCGCATCGGGGTTTTGCCTCCTCTTTATCGTTGCCCGCGGATACCCAGCTTCTGCACCAGCTCGCGGTAGCGCTGAATGTCCTGACTTGCCAAATAGTTCAGCAGTTGGCGTCGCTGTCCGACCAGCTTCACCAGTCCGTAGCGCGAGTGATAGTCCTTACGGTGCGTCTTCAGGTGCTCCGTCAGGTAGTTGATGCGTGCGGTCAGCAAGGCGATTTGCACTTCGGGCGAGCCAGTGTCGCCTTCGTGTCGCTTGTACTCGTTGATAATCGCTTGTTTCTCTTCAGGCGTGAGCGCCATCGTTGTATTCGATACCTCCTCTTCCGAGAGTTGCGCTCTGGGGCGACGCCGCTTCACGAAACCGCCTGCAGCGGCTTGGTGAAACAGCCTTCGCCTCCACGAGCGCGTGCCGTATTATACCCGATAGTCTACAAGCGCGGACTGTGAACGCGATGTCACCAGAGGCTCCTAAACAGTTTCTGAGAACGCGAACAGGTCTCCATCGTGTCGGCGTCTCGCCGTCGCAGGTGATGGCGCGCGGACGCCCTCGTACCGAAGCCGTTTCATACTGGAGGGACTGCATTAGGTAAACTCATGCTCGACCTATGCAACTGCGATAGGAGGTGCGCTATCGCGAACGAGAAGATTATTCGGGAGATTTTAGTGAATGTCTCGCCGCGCGAGACGCGGATTGCCGTGTTGGAGAACGGGCAGCTGATGGAGGTGCGCTTCGAGCGTGGCGAGCGCGTGGTGGGCAACATCTACAAAGGCGTCGTGCAGAATGTGCTGCCTGGCATGGACGCGGCGTTCGTGAACATCGGGCTGGAACGCAACGCCTTTTTGTATGTAGGCGACATTTTGCCCGAAGCCACCGACGCCGACGAGACGCCCCAACCTGTCAAACGCTCCGAACTGCGCAAGCGCAACATCGGCGAGCTGCTCAAAATCGGGCAAGAGATTCTGGTGCAGGTGGTCAAAGCACCTCGCGGCACCAAAGGCGCACGAGTCACCACACGCATCACCTTGCCAGGACGCTACGCCGTGCTGATGCCTGATGCCGCCTCGCTCGGCGTGTCGCGCAAAATCGAAGACCGCGCTGAGCGCGAACGCCTGCGCCAAATCGGGCAAAAACTCCATCCGCCCGGCTTCGGGCTAATCCTGCGCACCGAATCGGAAGGCAAAACCGAGAAGGAAATCGGGCAAGATATTGAGTACCTCACTCAACTGTGGCAACAGATTCGCGAAAACATCGCCAGCGTGCAGGCGCCTGCGCTGGTGCATCGTGACGCGAGCCTGCTCTATCGCGTACTCCGCGATGTGTTCTCCTCAGAAGTCGACCGCCTCTGGATCGACGACCCCGAAGAGTACGAAAAGGTACACGAGGTGCTAAAGGTGATTGCACCTGCGCTGCGCACGCGCGTGACGCTGTACGATAAGCCGACCCCGATGTTCGAGCAGTTCAATATCGAGAAAGAGATGGAGCGTTTGATGCGCCGCAAAGTGTGGCTCAAATCGGGCGGCTATCTTACTATCGATGAGACGGAGGCGTTCACCGCGATCGATGTGAACACGGGCAAGTTCACGGGCAAGACCTCGCTGGCGGAGACGATTCTGAAAACGAACTTGGAAGCAGTGGAGGAGGTGTGTCGCCAGCTGCGCCTGCGTGACATCGGCGGGATTATCGTGATCGATTTTATCGATATGGGGCGCAAGAGCGACCACCGTCAGGTGATGCAGGCGTTGCAGCGCACGCTCAAGCGCGACCGTGCGCGGTTCCGCATTGGGCGCATCAGCTCGCTGGGGCTGGTGGAGCTGACGCGCAAGCGCACGGGCGAATCGGTTACCGAAAGCCTCACACGCCCGTGTCCTACCTGTCACGGGCGGGGGCGCATCCCTGCACCCGACACTGTGAGCCTGTGGATCGAGCGCGACCTCGAATCGCGCGCCCGCAAAGAGCAGGTGGAGGCGTACCTGATTGAGGCGCACCCCAGCGTGATTGAACACCTGGTGGGCGAGGACGGCGTGAACATCGACCTGCTGGAACATCAGTTGGAGGTGGGGCTGTTTGCCCGCGCACGCCCCGACCTGCCCATCGACGAATATCGCATCCAAGGCGGCGCGTTGGAGACGCTCAAGCGCCAGTACCTTCCTTACAAGTTGCTCCAAGTTGTGGAGTGCCAGCTGGTTCCCTCAGCCATCGAGGAGGAGAGCAAGGTCGCCTTCACCCAAGACGGTTATCTTATCCTGTGGGAGAGCGAGCCGCCGAAGCAGCCAGTGAGCAAGGTCAAAATCAGCGAGGTGCGTCGCTCCTTCGCCTTCGCTGAGCCTGTGTATGAAGGCAAGCTGAAGAAGGCGGAGGTGATGTAGCAGGGTTCAGTCCTTTGGGAAGGAACCGCTCACACCTGCTCTCCTAAGGCGCGCAGGCGGGCTTTTGCGCGTTCCAGCTCCAGGCGCGCCTCCGCCAGTTCCTCCTCCGAGAGCGGCTGACTCAGCACCTCCAGCGCGCGGCGCAGCGCGACGCGGGCGCGGTCGGGGTCGATCTCCTCTGCCAGTTCCGCGCCGTCCGCCAGCACAATCGTGCGGTCGGGCAGCACTTCCGCAAACCCGCCCAGCACCGTGAACTTGCGCGTCACGCCGTCCGCCCGACGATACTCGCCCACGCCGTACTGCAGCTGCGCGAAGAAGGGCATGTGCCCTGCCATCACACCGAAATAGCCCTCGCTGCCGGGCAGGCGCACATGCACCACACGCTCTTCCAGCACGGTGCGCTCTGGGTTCACAATCGACAGCAGGAACTCGCGCATCGCTTACGCCCCCTGCAACGCCTTCGCCTTCTCAAACACATCCTCGATGGTGCCGCACATATAGAACGCCTGCTCTGGCAGGTCGTCCACTTCGCCGTTCACAATCATCTTGAAGCTGCGCACGGTATCCGCCACGCGCACATAGCGTCCGGGGTTGCCTGTGAACTTCTCGGCAAGGAAGAACGGCTGCGACAGGAAACGTTCGATTTTGCGGGCGCGCGCCACGATGAGCTTATCCTCGTCCGACAGCTCGTCGATGCCCAGAATCGCAATAATGTCCTGCAGGTCGCGATAGCGCTGCAGAATCTGCTGCACGCTGCGTGCCACCTGATAGTGTTCCTCGCCCACAATCGCGGGGTCAAGGTTCTTGGAAGTAGACGCGAGCGGGTCAACGGCGGGGTAAATGCCCTTCTCGGCAATGCGCCGCTCCAGATACACATAGGCGTCGAGGTGCGAGAAGGTGGTGGCGGGCGCAGGATCCGTCGGGTCGTCAGCGGGCACATAGATTGCCTGCACGGAGGTGATTGAGCCACGCTTGGTGGAGGTGATGCGCTCCTGCAG
>JANXCK010000199.1 GCA_025060055.1 Fimbriimonadales bacterium
CCGGGGGGGGGGCGGGCGGGGGGGGGGGCGCCGCAACCCCCCCCCCCCCCCCCCCCCCCCGCCCCCCCCCCCCCGGGGGGGGGGGGGGGGGCCCCGCCGCCCCCCCCCCCGGTTCCCCCCCCCCCGGGGGGGGGGGGGGGGGCCCCCCCCCCCCCCGCCCGGGGGGGGGGCGTGGGGACGGGGGTGAGGGCAACAGCAACCCCAGACATATGTCCCGCGACGCCAGACATATGTCCCGCGGCGTCGGACATATGTCTCGCGACGCCAGACATATGTCTCGCGACGCCAGACATATATCCTGCGATGTCGGCGGCGGAGCGGATACGCGCGTTGGTGCGTGCGCCCGACGCGGCGGCGTGGTGGATTCCGCTGCTGCGTGCGCTGGGCTTTGCGGAGCCTGAACGCGCCCATCAGGTGGTGCAGGCGAACCTGATAGGCACAGCATACGGCGCGCCGCCGCCCGACGCCCGACGCGCGTTCGGGGCAATCTTGCCCGCGCTGCTGCTTGCCTGCGCCCGCACGCCCGACCCCGACCGCGCCCTGCTGGGGCTGGAACGCCTCGCCGACGCCTTCCCTAATCGCGCCGCGCTGCTAACCGCCTACGCCGAGTCGCCCGAAGTCCTCACGCGCCTGACGGAGCTGGCGCAGTCGCCCGTGCTGTGGAATCGGCTGCTGGCGAACTTGGAGTTGCTGGATATGCTGTTCGGCGACGAGATTGTGGCGCGTGGGGCGAAGACGCGCACGCAGCACGCCGCCGCGCTTGCCGAGCGATTGCAGCGGTGTCGTACGCCGAACGCACGGGTGGCGAACCTGAGCGCGTATGCCCGCCGCGAGACGCTGCGCATCGGCGCACGCGACCTGTGGAGCGAGACCACGCCCGACCAAACCGCCCGCGACCTGACCGCCCTCGCCGAGACGCTGCTGACCGCGCTGTGGGAGACCGTCGCGCCCGACGCGCCCGTGCTGCTGATTGGCTTTGGCAGCTTGGGCGCAGGCGATGTGGGCTACGGCAGCGACTGGGACCTCGCCTTCGTGTGCGCCGACGACGCCGACGCCGAACGCCTGCAAGCCTGTGCGCAGGAGTTTCTGGGGCACTGCCAGCGGCTTGTCGAGCGGGGGGCGTTTCGCCCTGTGGATACGCAGTTGCGCCCCGAGGGCAAGGCGGGCGCGCTGGTGCGCACGCTGTCGGGCTGGCGCGAGTATTACGCCCGCAGTGCGCAGCCGTGGGAGCGGTTGGCGGCGTTGCGGGCGCGTCCGCTGGCGGATGCGCCCCTTGCCGTATCGTTCCTGCAGGTGCTGAACGAGTTTCGGTACGGCGCGTTGCCCACGCCCGACGCGCTTGCCGAGATGCAGCGGCTTGCCCTGCGTGCGCTTGTGGAGCGCACGCCCCCCGCCCAACGCGAGACGCATCTGAAACTGGGGCTGGCAGGGCAGGCAGCAGTGGAGTTCTGCACGCACTGGCTGGTGGTGCAGCACGCGACGCCGGCGCAGTACCCCGACGCGCTGCACACGACGGTGCAGCTGGAGTGGCTGTGGCGTCAGGGCGTTTTAGACCGCGCCGACTACGAGTCGCTGTGTGAGGCGTGGCGGTTTTTGTATCATCTGCGCAATCGGCTGCATTTGCTGTTCGAGCCTGCGCCCGAAGTGTTGCCCGACGGCGCACGCGCCGAGCAGGCTGCCCAAAGCCTGAACCTATCCAGCGCTGCGGAGCTGACAACGCTTACCCGCGAGCATCAGGCGACCGTGCGGGCGTTCGTGGCGCGATGGTTTGCGAAGGCGGAGATGTAGCGTTAGCGAGGGGGGTTTATACCGATTGGGGCGTCAAATGTTGTTGTGCCCTCACCCCCGACTCCTCTCCCGCCACGCGGGAGGGGAGAACCGAAATAGCGTAGGGGCGAGGTCACCTCGCCCCTACGCCCAGCTCTCTTCCCTCTCCCGCCACGCGGGAGAGGGGAGCCTGCTCCCCCTCGCCCACGCGGTGGGAGAGGGGGCTGGGGGGTGAGGGTGGGAAAGTGGGACGATTTGCGTTAGTTTTTAGCCCGTGCAGGCGGGCTTGGTTCGCACAGGAGCGACTTCAGGCGCCTTGTATTTGAGCGAATACGGCTCGAGCCGTCTATTCCCATATCGTCTCTTGAGCAGGTACAATTACACAGGAGGTGATGCGATGGCGAAGACCGAAGGCAAGGAGATTGAGGTCGAGGGCGTCGTGGTCGAGTGCTTGCCCAACACGACCTTCAAGGTGGAAGTGGAGGGCGGGCATACGGTGCTGGCGCACCTGTCGGGCAAGATGCGCATCAACTTCATTCGCATTTTGCCTGGCGATCGCGTGAAGGTCGCCCTCTCGCCGTATGACCTGACACGCGGGCGAATCGTCTACCGCTACAAGGGCTAACCGCCCCGCAGGATGACGCGCTGTGCCGCGTCGTGCAATTCGTGAAGACGGCTGAGAAGCCGTTGCAGAGAGGCTACTTACACACTCAGCGCGACTTCTTCAGGTATAATACGCGCTCGCGAGCGGGTATACTGATGCGCCCGCTTGCAGGAGGCGGTTTCCGATGAAGGTACGAGCGTCGGTGAAGAGGATGTGCGCCAAATGCAAAATCATTCGGCGCAAGGGCGTCGTTCGGGTCATCTGCGAGAACCCGAAGCACAAACAACGACAAGGTTAGGAGGCAAATAGCTTATGGCGCGTATTGCTGGAGTGGACTTACCGCGTGATCGCAAGGTCGAGTACGCCCTGCCTGTGATTTTCGGGATTGGGCTATCGTCCGCCCGCAAAATCCTGCAGGCGACGGGCGTCGACCCGAACAAGCGTGTGCGCGACCTCACCGAAGAGGAGATTGCCAAACTGCGCGCGGAAATCGAGAACAACTACACCATCGAGGGCGACCTGCGGCGCGAGATTCAGATGAACATCCGCCGCCTGATAGAAATCGGCTGCTATCGCGGGATGCGCCACCGCCGCGGACTGCCCGTGCATGGGCAGCGCACGCGCACCAACGCCCGCACGCGCAAAGGTCCGCGCAAGACCGTCAGCACGGGCAAGCGTGCGAAGGCGAAGAAGTAAGGGAGGGTCTCTATGGCACGCAAAACACGGGCAGGCGCACAACCGAAGAAGGAACGCAAGAACATCGCGCACGGACTGGCGCATATCCACGCGACTTTCAACAACACCATCGTCACGATTACGGATGTGAACGGGAATGTGATTTCGTGGGCGAGCGGTGGCTCGGTCGGGTTCAAGGGCACGAAGAAAGGCACACCGTTCGCCGCGCAGGTCGCCTCGGAACGCGCTGCACGCGCCGCGATGGAACACGGCATGCGCAAAGTGGATGTGCTGGTCAAAGGTCCCGGTCCAGGGCGTGAGACCGCCATCCGCTCGCTGCAAGCAGCGGGACTGGAGATTCTGAGCATCAAGGATGTGACGCCCGTGCCGCACAACGGTTGCCGCCCCCCGAAACGCCGCCGAGTCTAATCAAGGAGGAAAGCCAGTATGTCCGTTGTCTGGGAATCGAAGTGCAGTATGTGTCGGCGTGCAGGCGTGAAGCTCTACCTGAAGGGCGATCGGTGCTACACGAAAAAATGTGCCTTAGAGCGCCGCAACTTCCCGCCGGGACAGCACGGTCCGCGCACGCGCGATCGCAAGATGAGCGAGTACGGCGAGCAGCTGCGCGAGAAACAGAAGCTGCGCCAGATGTACCAACTCCGCGAGGCGCAGTTCCGCAGGTATGTCGAGAAGGCGCAACGCGCTCGCGGCGTCACGGGCGAGGTGCTGCTGCGCCAGCTCGAGATGCGCCTTGACAATGTCGTCTATCGGCTGGGCTTCGCCTGCTCGCGCGGGCAAGCACGCCAGATGGTCTCTCATAAATTTATTACTGTGAATGGCAAGCGCGTGAACATCCCCTCGTATCAGGTGCGCGAAGGCGATGTGATTAGCATCCACGAGTCGAAGCGCTCAACCGCGCTGGCAAAAGACGCGATTGCACGCGCGGCAGAGCATACCCCACCTCGTTGGCTGGCATACGACGCCAACCAAGTGCAGGGCAAAGTGCTCCACGCGCCCCAAGCCGACGAGATCGACACCCGAATCGAGATGCAGAAAATCATCGAGTTCTACAGCCGATAAGGAGGCAAGTTCTCCAAATGACAGTGCCAGTGGTCGATACGCAGGTTCGTACCTTGATTCACGAACCGAAGTACGGCAAGTTTGAAGTGGAGCCGCTGGAGCGGGGCTACGGCGTGACGCTGGGGAACGCCCTGCGCCGCGTGCTGCTGTCGTCGATTCGCGGCGCTGCGATTACCAGCGTGCGCATCGAGGGCGTGCTGAGCGAGTTCGAGCCGATACCCGGCGTCAAAGAGGACACGGTTCACTTTCTGCTCAACCTGAAAAATGTGGCGATACGAATCCACGCGTCGCAGCCACGCGAACGATACTCGCTGCGCCTGCAGGTGCAGGGTCCTGGGCGCGTGACGGCGGCGGACATCATCGCGCCTGCGGAAGTGGAGATTGTGAACCCTGAGCTGTACTTGGCGACGCTGAGCGATTCCAGCGCGCGTATCAACGCCGACATCACCGTCGAGCTGGGTCAGGGCTACGTGCCCGCGCTCAAGCGCGAGCGCGGACGCGGCTCAGTGGGCGAAATCCGTATGAACGCCCTGTTCAACCCCGTGACGAAGGTCAACTTCCTTGTGGAGCCGACCCTCGTGGGCGAGCGCACCGACTACGACCGCTTGATTCTGGAGGTGTGGACAAACGGCGCGATTGAGCCTGCTCAGGCGGTGTATCAGGCGGCGGCAATCCTGCGCGAGCAGTTCGGTCGCTTGATGACGCTGGGCGGCGAGCAGGCTGTCGCCGAAACCGCCGTTGTGCCCGCCCCGCCCGGCGTGAATGTGCCCGACCGCCCGCTGGAAGAGTTGGGGCTTTCCACGCGCGTGCTGAACGCCCTGCGCAGCGGCGGCATCACCACCTTGTACAAACTGCTCAGCACACCTGAACAGAAACTGCTGGAACTACGCAACTTCGGCGATACCGCCAAAAAAGAGGTCGAGGAGAAACTCAGCGCGATGGGACTGAGCCTGATGAAAACAGGAAGGAGGCGAGTGCAAGCATGAATCACGGGGCAGGCTATCGCAAGTTAGGGCGTCCGAGCGACCACCGCATGCATCTGCTGCGCAACCAGGTGCGCTCGCTGCTGATTCACGAGCGCATCGAGACCACTGTGACTCGCGCGAAGGAGACGCGCCGCCTGGCAGAGAAGATGATTACTCTGGCGAAGCAGAACACGCTGCATGCGCGTCGTCAAGCGCGTGCGTTCCTGCGCGACGAAAGTTTAGTAAAACACCTCTTTGACAATATTGCGCCGCGCTATAAAGATCGCAACGGCGGCTACACACGGATTGTACGCGTCGGGCTGCGACGCGGCGACGCGGTCGAAACCGCGCTGCTCGAACTGGTTGAGTAGCGCATGCGCAACCTGCGCCTGCTAATCGAGTACGACGGCACTGAGTTTCACGGCTTCGCCCGCCAGCAACACGCGCGTACCGTGCAAGGCGTTCTCGAACACGCCTTGCATGCGACGCTCGACGAACCGATAGAGGTCATCGGCGCCAGTCGCACCGACGCAGGAGTCCACGCTCGCGGGCAAGTGGTGAACTTTTTCACCTGTCGGTCAATCCCTGCGGCGCGGCTGACCGCTGTGCTGAACCGCCGCCTGCCGATTGACCTGAAGGTGCTGCGTGCCCACGAGGTCAGCGAACGGTTCCACGCCCGCCTCTCAGCCAAGAGTCGGGTATACCGATACACCCTTTACACGCGGGCGCATCCTTCGGTGTGGAAGATACGGTACGCTTGGCACTATCCGCACGCACTGGATTTCGGCGCGATGCAGGCAGCGTTAGAGTTGATTCTGGGCGAACACGATTTTCGCCCCTTCTCGGTGAAGATTCCCGCTGAGAAGAACACGGTGCGGCGGCTTGAGCGCGGCGTGGTGTTGCCTACGCGCGAAGGCGTGCGCATCGAACTGGAAGCGAATGGGTTCCTGCGCGGGATGGTGCGCCTGATTGTGGGCGAGCTGGTGCGCGTAGGCGAGGGCAAGCAAGGCGTTGAGTCGTTGCGCGAGCGATTAGAAAGTCGCGTTCAAGCCACGCAGATGGCGCCTGCAGCAGGCTTGTGCCTGATGAGGGTAAAATATTAGCTCGCGGGTTCGCGGCACGGGCATCTTGCTCGTGCCACTGTAGCACGGACAGTCGTGTCCGTGCTTCTCGTCGGCGGGGACGCCGATGCTACAGCTTGGACAGGACTGTCCAAGCACGAGTACCCGTGCGATTGGCTGGGATGCCGTGCAACGAAGGAGGCAGTCGCTATGCTACAGCGAAGCTATACGATGAAAAAGAACGAGATCCAGCGCAACTGGTGGGTTGTGGACGCGGCGGGCAAGCCTGTCGGGCGTGTCGCCGCGCAGGTCGCACGCCTGCTGCAAGGCAAGCACAAGCCCACCTACACGCCCCACATGGATATGGGCGACCATGTGATTGTGCTGAACGCGGAGAAGGCAATCTTCACAGGCAAGAAGATGGAGGAGGTCATCTACCACCACACGATGCATCCAGGCGGGCTGCGTGCGTACACACGGCGCAAGATGATGACCGAGAAACCCGAAAAGATGATGACGCGCGTGGTGAGCCGCATGCTGCCCAAAAACAAGCTCCGCGCGCGCATGCTCAAGCGCCTGCGCGTATTTCAAGGCGCAGAGCATCCCCACGCAGCGCAGCAGCCTCAGCCCTACGAACTCTAAGGAGGCTTGATGATGGAAACCATCCGCTACTATGGCACTGGGCGACGCAAAACCGCTTCGGCGCGCGTGTGGCTGATGCCAGGCGAAGGCAAAATCACCATCAACGGGCGCGAAGCCCCCGAATACCTGCGCCGCCCAATTCTGGAGCGCATCATAACGCAACCGTTGCGCCTGCTGGGACTGGAAGGGCAGTACGACATCAAGGCGACGGTGCGGGGCGGCGGGCTGTCGGGGCAGGCGGGCGCGATTCGGCACGGCGTGGCACGCGCCTTGCTGCAGGTCAACCCCGAATATCGCATCCCGCTCAAACAGAACGGACTGCTGACCCGCGACGCCCGCGAGAAAGAGCGCAAGAAGTACGCACGCCACGGCGCACGACGCGGATTCCAGTATGTGAAACGCTAATCTTACGCAGCACGGGCATCCTTGCCCGTGCAATCGTGGCACGGACAGTCGTGTCCGTGCTTCTCGTCGGCGGGGACGCCGACGCTACAGCTTGGACAGGACTGTCCAAGCTACTGGGATTGGCTATGCGCATCCTCCTTGTGGGTAGTGGTGGGCGCGAGCACACGCTGGCGTGGAAACTGCGCCAGAGTGCGCACTGCGACGCGCTCTACGCCGCGCCTGGCAACGCAGGCATAGCGCAACTTGCCGAGTGCGTCCCGATCGCGCCCAAAGCCATCCCCGAACTCGTCGCCTTTGCAACTCAGAACGCGATCGACTTCGTGGTGGTCGGTCCCGAATCGCCCCTGATTGCAGGACTCGCCGATGCGCTGCAGGAAGCGGGTATTCCGTGCTTCGGTCCTACGCGCGCTGCTGCGCAACTGGAGGGGAGCAAAGCCTTCGCCAAGCAAGTTCTGGCACAGGTGAACGCCCCGACAGCCCCCTTTGCCGTGTTCGACGACCCCGACGCTGCCCAAGCGTACTTGCGCGAGCGGTTCCTTGATCGCCCATGCGTGGTCAAGGCGGACGGCGAGGCGTTAGGCAAAGGTGTGTTCGTATGCGACACGCTGGGCGACGCGCTGGACGCCGTAGAGTTCCTGATGGTGGAGCGCGGCTTGGGCGAGGCGGGACGGCGCATCGTGATTGAAGACCGCCTGCATGGGCGCGAAATGTCGCTGCTGTGCCTCACAGACGGACACATCGCGCTCCCGATGCCCCCCGTGCGCGACTACAAACGCGCGTTAGATGGCGATCGCGGACCGAACACGGGCGGCATGGGCTGCTACACGCCTCTGCCCGACGCGACACCTGCGCTCATCGAGGCGGCAATGCACACGATTGTGCGCCCCGTGATCGACGAAATGGCGCGCCGCGCCACACCCTATCGCGGTGTCCTCTACGCAGGGCTGATGGTGCAAGAGGAACAGCCGTACACGCTGGAGTTCAACTGTCGCTTCGGCGACCCTGAAGCGCAGGTGCTGATGCCGTTGCTGGCGGGCGACCTCGTGGAACTGATGGTGGCGACGGTGGAGGGCAGATTGCACGAGACCGCGCTGCGCTTTAGCCCGCGCGCGGCGGTCTGCCTCGTGCTGGCGTCAGGCGGCTACCCCAGCGAGTATCGCACAGGGCTGCCTATTGAGGGGCTGGAACAGGCGAGCCAGCGGACGGATGTGCTGATTTTCCACGCAGGCACGCGCTACGAGGACGGACGCCTCGTCACAGGTGGCGGGCGCGTGCTGAATGTGGTCGGCTTGGGCGATACCCTCGCTCAGGCACGCGCGAACGCTTATTCCGCCGCCCAGCAAATCCACTTCGAGGGCATGTACTACCGCAACGATATTGCGCAGTAGCCCGCTATGCTGCCCGCGCTGCGCTCGTGCCAAGCTGCACTTGCGCCAGCACCTCTTCCAGCGAGGTCAGCCCATTGCGCACTTTCTGGAGCGCGTCCTGCTGCATCGTGAACAGCGTGCCTGGCGGTGCGGCGGCGCGAATCGCCTCACTGTCCGCCTCATGTGCAATCAGACGACGCACAGGCTCACTGACAATAAACAGCTCATACAGCCCGACGCGCCCCTTGTAGCCGATGTTGTTGCACGCAGTGCAGCCAACAGGCTGGTACGCCTCAAGTGGCGCGCCGCCAAGCAGATTCGTCAGCACAGGGTCGGTAATGGTGGTCGGCTCTTTGCAGCGGTCGCACAAGCGGCGCACCAGTCGCTGCGCCAGCACGCCCACCAGCGCCGAGTTAATCAGAAACGGCGGGATGCCCATATCGACAAGGCGTGCGGGCGCGCTGGTCGCGTCGTTGGTGTGCAGCGTTGCCAGCACTAAGTGCCCCGTCATCGCGGCGCGACACGCAATCTCGGCGGTCTCCGCATCGCGCACCTCGCCGACCAGCACCACATCGGGGTCTTGACGCAAAATCGCACGCAGCTGGTTCGCGAAAGTCAGACCCGCCCGCTCGTTCACCTGCGACTGCCCGATTCCCTCTATCGTGAACTCCACAGGGTCCTCACAGGTCAGGATGTTGCGTCGGTCGGACTTGATTTGCTGCAGCAGGGCGTACAGCGTCGTGCTTTTGCCAGAGCCAGTGGGACCCGTCACCAGAATCATCCCCCACGGCTTGCTGACCAGTTGTATCAGCTCCTGCTCGACCTGTGGAGGCATCCCCAGCTGGTTGAGCGTTTTTAGGGCAGTCTCGCGGTTGAGCAAGCGCACGACCACGCGCTCGCCAAACACGGTGGGCAACGAGGAGACGCGGGCGTCGATTTTGCGCTCGCCCGATTTGAAAGTGAAGCGTCCGTCCTGCGGGCGGCGACGGTCTGCAATATCCATCTCGCCCATCAGTTTCACGCGCGCCAGCACAGAGGCTTGCAGGCTGCGTGGCACAGTGCGCACAGGATACAGCACACCATCGATGCGCAACCGCACTTGGAGGCGGTTCTCCAACGGCTCGAAGTGAATATCACTTGCGCCGCGCTCCACTGCTTCCAGCAAAATGCTGTTCACCAGACGAATCACGGGGGCTTGGTTGACCGTCTGCTCCAGCAGAGTCACATCCTCCACGCCATCCCACTCGGACTCTTCGACTTCCAGGTTGTCTGGGGCGTCGTGGAGGGTTGCCTCGTGCGTGCCGTACAGGCGTGCAATCGCTTGCATGAGCCGCTCTGGGGGGCTAAAAGCGGCTTTGATGAACTTGCCTGTGCTTTGGCGCAGCTGATCGAGCATCTCCACGTTGTTCGGGTCGGCAGTGGCAATCCAGAGCGTGTTGCCGTCAAGGCGCAACGGCACAACCAGAAAGCGCGTCGCCTCTTGGACACCAATCCACTGGCGCACCTGCTGCGCTCGCTCAATAGTCGCCTCGTGCAACGGCTCGAAGGGGCACTCCCACTGTTCCGCTTGCGCCTCGTAGTAGTCGTCGGGGGTGATGTAGCCCAGCTCAATCAGCGTTTCGCCCAGCTTTTTGCCCGTGATGCGCTGCGTTGTCAGCGCTTCTTCCAGCTGCTGCGGCGTGATTTTCCCCTTCTGCAGCAACCATTCGCCCAACCGCTTGACGCCGTACATGGTACACTCCTGCAGGAATTATCGGCGTCTGGGGCGTATTCTTAAACGCAAGAAGACGGCTTTTTGCTCCATATGGTCTCTGAGGCTGACTCCAGAAGCCCGAAACGCCTTAATCGTAGAGGAGGCATCAAGATGTATCAGCCGAATCGCTTGCTTACCAACCCTGTGAATAAATATATAGTAGAGTTGGCAAAAAAGTGGACAGGATATGAGCTTTTGCTACGCCCGTCGCGGCGGTTCCTGTTTCACAACTTGTACCGTCCGAACGCGTATGTACCGGAGTTCAACAAGCCGTGTTTCGGGGTACTCTGCCTGCAAGAGGATCGCGAGAAGCGTCCGCTGTTGGTGCTGGAGACCGAGGCGCAACTCAGCGAGGCGCTGCGCCAGTCGTACCGCGAGTGCGGCATCCTCTGGCTGGAAATCTACGAAGGACCTGCAGGCATCCACTTCTACAGCGAGCACGGCAGCATTCGCCTTGAGATGAGCAGCTCGGTCGCGCAGATGGACACGGCGCTGCGGGCGCCGCTGGCGTGGATTCACGAGCGAGTGGAACACCACTACATCCCGCAGGGACGGCTAATTCAAAGCTTCCACGAGCGCGTGCTGCGCGAGGCAATTGATATTCTCGTAGAGCAGTACCCCATCGAGTGCCATCACCAAATGCCGTTTGGGTTCGTCACGGGTTATCGGGCGCAGATGCCCCCGCAAATTGCACGCTCGGCAGTGGATGTCGTGCTATTAGTGAGCGCTCAGCTCAATCCCGACGGTATCGTGCTGCTGCCGATTAATCTGAACCTGCACAACGCCCATGTCGCGAATGAGCAGACCACCGAGAAAGACCGCCTAATGTGCGAGTTCGCCCGCGAAATCGGAATGCCGTTTCTGACAATTCGCGCAGCGGAGCAGCCCGACGCCTATGTGTTCTCGGCGCCCTCACTGGACGAGAAGGCAATCACAGTGGTCGGGCGTGCGCCTGCTGACTGGGCAAACGCCATCCGCCCCTTTGTGGAAGCTGCCCTTGAAACCTTGAGTCTCGCGCCCTGATGGGGTATAATGCGCTTGGAGGCAACTATGAACAAGCTCGGTCTGATTCTGGTGCTGGCAGCGCTGCTGGGTGCAGGCGCTGCGGCGTTAGTCATCGGTGCGAAGAGCGGCGAAGTCAATCCTTCAGCGGTCGTGACGACACCAAAGAAGTCGTCCTGCTGTCCGGGGCACTAAGCGCGAACGCTCCTACGCCACAACGCGCGGCGCACTCGGTTATACCTGTGCGTGCGCTCTGCTCCGCGCTGCGCTCGGAAGGGGACAAGTGGTTCGAATAGCGCAATCGCTTCCATTCCGCGCTCAGCGCGGAATTCTGACATTCAACAGTGCTTACCGACTGGACGATTCGCAAAGCGATTGTTCCGATGGCGGGCTTGGGCACGCGCCTGTACCCCATCGGCGTGGTGTTGCCAAAGGGGTTGATGCCGTTCGTGTTGGCGGACGGCACGCTCACGACAGGATTACAGCTGATTGCTGAATCGCTGCTGGCAGCGGGCATCCAGCAGATTGGGGTCGTGGTCTCTCCTGAAAATCGCCCTGTGTACGAGGCGTTTCTGGACGGTGGCGACGAGCGCTATGTGCCTGCCCGAAACCGACGCCCCATCCTTCAGCAGACCTACGCCGCGCTCCAACGCCTTCGGAGCCATCTTGTTTTTATCGAGCAGCATGAGCCTCTGGGCTTGGGGCACGCCGTGTGGTGCGCGCGTGCTTTCGCGGAGGGCGAGCCTGTGGCGATTCTGCTGGGCGACCACATCCCGCTGCCACCCAACTCGCCCGCCATGATTAGCGCGGCGATGGGTCTTTTCAAGAGCCGCCAAGCCCCCGTGTACGGTGTGCATCGCGTGCCGCTGCACAAAGTTGCACTCTACGGCATTTTACGCGGCGAGCCGACTGAGACCCCACGCTGCTACCGACTGCTCCAACTCCACGAGAAGCCGACGCCCGAATACGCTCAGCGTTATCTGCGCACGGCGGGCTTGAGCGCGGATGAGTTCTTCGCGCACAACGGGGTCTACCTGTTTACGCCTGAGTTGTGGGAGGTGCAGGCGCGAATTGCGACGGAGCATGACGCGGCGCAGGGTGAGTGGACGCTCACCTATGCCCAGCAACGCCTGCTGCAACAAATGCCCGCCTACCTGTGTGAATCGGAGCAGGAGGGGCTGGATTTCGGCACGGCATCAGAGTACCGACGCGCGTTCTGCTGCTTGGCAGGGTGTAGCGATGTATAAGACGGAGTTCCGCTATCGTGGCGAGACGCTTATGCTCATTGCGCAGCCTGAGGGCAAGGGCTGGAAGGTTATCCTGCCCGACGGCTCGGCGCACACCGTGCTGCACGCAACGGCGGATGCGAACAACCTTACCCTGCACACACCGACAGGGCGCATACAAGTCGCGTTTGCCCGCACCGCGCAAGGTGTGGAGATTCAATATCAGGGGCATGTGTATCGGTTCCAACGCGCCGAGCCGACGCGCCGCGGCGCGACCCAACATTC
>JANXCK010000243.1 GCA_025060055.1 Fimbriimonadales bacterium
GGCGTGCGTGTGGTCGGCGTGCCCAAAACGATGGACAACGATTTAGGCGGCACCGACTTCACCTTCGGCTTCGACAGTGCGGTCTCTGTGGCGGTTGAGGCAATGGATCGGTTGCGCGACACCGCCAAATCGCACGCTCGGATTATCGTGCTGGAGGTGATGGGACGGCATGCGGGTTGGGTCGCGCTCTATGCGGGCATCGGTGGCGGCGCAGACTGGATCCTCATCCCCGAAGTGCCTGTCGATCTGAACGCGATGTGCCATCACCTGCAGCGAGTGTACCACGAGGGCAAGCGGTATGGGCTGGTGGTGGTCGCAGAAGGCGTGGAACTGCCGTTTGCGGGCAGTGAGGAGCCTGCACCTACGGATGAGTTCGGGCACAAAATCCTCAAAGAGCGTGCCGTTGGCTCTCGTGTTGCCCGCTACATCGAGGAGATGACGGGCATCGAGACGCGCGACGCCGTGATTGGGCATATTCAGCGCGGTGGTCCGCCGACCGTGTTCGATCGCGTCTTGGCGACGCGGTTAGGGCTGAAAGCGGCGGAACTGGTGAGCATGGGGCAGTTTGGGATGTTAGCGGCGTTGCGCGGCGTGGAGATTGTCGCCGTGCCGTTGGAAGAGGCGTTGCAAGCGCCCAAGCTCGTGCCCTACGAACTGTACGAAGAGGCGCGGCAGATTTTCCAGCGCGTGATGCTACAACCACAGCGCAGCGGAGCGGGTTAACGCCTGCCCACTTTGCAGCACGCGCTCGCGCAACTCGCTGAGGATTGCCTGCACCACGAGCGGATGGTAGCGTGCGCCAGCGCCTTGCTTCAGCACGGAGGTCGCCGTGTCGGCATCCGCGCTCTCGGCAATACGGAGCCAGTCGTCTAACGCACTCAGCAGGTGCGCACTCAACGGTGCATCGGGATACTCGTGGTAGACCACATGGTGCAAGCGCACAATCGGCGCGACATGCCACAAGCCCGGAATCTGCTCGGTAATTGAGGCACTGATTTCTGGGTGACGCTGGAGCAGGGCGCGCTCGGCTTCTGTCAGCGGTGTCGTCTTGTTCAGAATCGCGTAGGGGATGGCAACCATTCCGATGTCGCGCAAGTAGAGCGCGAGCTCCATGCGGCGCCGCTCTGTTAGTGGGATTCCCAGTCGCTGCGCGACGGCGCTGGCGATTTCCGCCATCGGTTCCGATTTGCCGTAGCGTCCGTGGGTGCGCAGCTCTATCAGCCGCGCGAAAGCCCGCAACCCCTCGCAACGCCAACGATGGAGCCGCGCGGGCAACACGATAAAGGCGTAGTATGCCAGCGCCACCAGCGAGCCAAGGGTAATCAGCACTGCCCACCACGCGCCTTGCATCTTAGGGGTTCACTCCTGCCTCGCGTTGCTGTCGCCACTCGCGCACAATTTGCGTGAAGGCATGCACCACTTGGGCGTCGAACTGCGAGCCTGCGCCGCGCTGCAGCTCCTCGAGCGCTTCGTCCAGCGTCAGGGCACGCCGATGGGGGCGACGCTGGTTGGGCGCTTCACCTCCAATCATTGCGTCGAACGCGTCCACGACCGCAATCACACGCGCCTCCAGAGGAATCTGTTCCCCCTTAAGCCCGAACGGGTAGCCCGTCCCATCAGGACGCTCATGGTGCAAGGCGATCCACGGGACAATCGGTGAGAGAAATGGAGTGTCGCGCAGAATCTCCGCACCCAGTTGCGGATGCTTTTTGATTTCGCGCCACTCATCAGGGGAGAGTCGCCCCGCTTTGTTGAGGATTCGCTCGTCCAGCACGGTTTTGCCCAAATCGTGCAGCAACGCCGCTTCGTACACCAGTTCACAGCGGTCGGGGGGCAAGCCCAAGCGTTCCGCCACGCGCCGCGCCCACTGCGCCACGCGCTGCAAATGCCCACCTGTGTAAGGATGGGCGCGCTGCACAAGAAACCCCAGACTACGCAGGGTCTGGTGATACAACTCTTGTTGGCGCGACCAAATCACGAACGCCTGTCGCAGCGTCAAGTAGGGCACTAAAACGCCCACAAGCCCCATCGCACCGTAGACCGACAACCCTACCGTAATCAGGAAGGAGATAGGGGTCATCAGCGCGATGTCGCGCGGCAGACTGCTCATCGTCTGCTGCAGTACCCAGCGCAGTCGCGCACCTTCGGCAAGCGCAATTGTCGTGCTGACCAAGAGTGTGTTGACCAGCATGTACGCCATCAGCCCGCCGCTCAGGGCGCCCAGCGTGGTCAGGCTCAGCAACGGCGCAGAGACACGGTCGAACTGCGAGGCGACAAACCCCGCTGCGGCGGCACTCAGCACGCTTTGGGCGGTGTTGACCAGCACCCAGCGCGCCCGCGTGCTTTTCAACTGCACCGTAACTAACCCGCCCACGCAAGAGACCACCGCATCCAGCCAAACTCCGAACTGCCAGCCGTAGGCGAGGATGGTGGCAATCACCACGGGTGTGCTGACGCTGAGCCAGATGCCACGATCTTGATACTCAGGGCGCAGCGGATAGCGAATCAAGAGCAGCTCCGCGAGGATTGCCAGCGTCACGATGGCGCCGAACGCGCCCAACTGATGCTGGTACACCAGCGGCGCCCCTGCGCTCAGGAGCAACACCACCGCTGCCGTGCCCAACAGCCCTGCCCACGCCCAGAGCTTATGTCCTTTATTCATCGAGCGAAGTAGTTGAGGCAAGGCAAGCATCCCTACCCTCGTTCCGAACTCAGGTGCCGATTACGGAACCTGTACGGACTGCGCTGCCTGGGTATTGCTTACCCACGGATCGTCCCATCGGTGCGGGTAATACACCCGCTTTGCGCTGGCGACGGACATCATAGCGACGACCATCGCCATCAGAACGAGCCACCGTTTCATCGACTGTCCCTCCTGTGATATGGAATGACCAGCCGCTCTTAGGTCGCTCCGCTCTTGCTTGCCTTGCCTCAGTGGAGCGCATCGGGATGCGCTCCAAATCGGGTTAGGGTGCGTTGGTGGGCGTCGAGTCGCTGGCGGGCAGCGCGATCGCTGCTTCCGCGGGCGCTTCACTGTCGCAAGGGAAGGCAGCAATCCGCCGATTCACCGCATCGAGGGTTGCCAGCCCGACAGCACGCAGGGCGTCTTGGCGTATCAGCGCACTGCCGACCAACAAGTCCTCGCCTTGCTCGCGCACCGCGCTCACCAGCACCACCGCCACCGGATAGCCGCCCACCATAGTGGCGGTGGACACATCTTCCAGTCCGAAGCGTTCACACAGCCCGTGTGCGGCTTCGACCGCGCGTAAAGTTGCCAAAGCCACCAAGCGCGGAATCTGCGTGCTGGAACGCACTCCCGACGCCGAGCCGCGAAACACTGCGCCGTTGCGCTCCAGCAGCACCGCCACAACCGCGCGGGTACCTTCTTGGGTGATATGCACATCCAGCCAGCGCAGGCGCAATAGTTCAGGAGGCTTCGAGACGCCTGCCTTCTGCGCCACGCTGACCTTACGATGGTCGATGTGGATCCCAAAGTGCGCTAACAGAGCCGACTCGACATCGCGCACGGCTTGCTTGGGGTTGCGGTCTGCCTCAACCAACAGGTGAATCTCCTGGATCAGACCGCTTTCGTCGGCGACAACTCGTGCGCCGCAGACGCCGCGCAACTCCCTCAGCACACTCTCAATCTGAGCGGCGCTATGCCGTCGCTCTGGCATGACTCTGCCCTCCCTGTTGCGCCTCTGCTCAGTGCGATTCTCACCCTCAAGAGCCATGCCATCGGGGGATAACGCTATTATACCACGCGCCTTCCAAAATCCTGCAAGAATTTTGGGGATACCCCCGAAATTCCTGCCAGTTTGGAGCCTGTTTCCTGGAAAATTGCCTCTTTAGAGACTGCTTAAGAACGCGAGCAGGCTTTTCGTAGCGTCGGCGTCTCGCCGACGCCCCCGCGTGGCACGGGCTTCCAGCCCGTGCATTCGTAGCACGGACAGTCGTGTCCGTGCCACGTCGGCGCGAACACCGACGGACGGCTTGGACAAGACTGTCCAAGCCACTTGGGGCTTGGGCGAGACGCCGACGCCCCTGCGTGGCACGGGCTTCCAGCCCGTGCATTCGTGGCACGGACAGTCGTGTCCGTGCTTTGGCTTGGACACGGCTGTCCAAGCCACTGTGTGCTTGGGCGAGACGCCCAAGCCGCGTCCGTCGGCGGGACGCCGACGCTACGCGGTACAACTTCTTAAACAGTCTCTTAGACAAGTCTTGGCAAAATCCGTATTACTTATTCACTGCAAAATGTAGTCTACAATAACCCAATCGTTGTTGTGCGGCACGAGGTAGATGAACGCGCTGCCCTGTGCCAAATAACACTTCAGGTGGAAGTCCACGCGCACGCCCTCGCGGGCTTTGGGATGCTTGAGGTCGGCAGGGCTTTGCACCACATCTACCAGCGAAATCTTCTCGATAGTGCCCCACGTAACGGAACGCTCTTCCATAATCTTTTTGAGATCGTGCTTCTCCTTAGGCAGGGACTGCATATCCAGCATCTTGGCTGCTTCCTCTATGCGGTTTTGGCGCAGGTAGTTCATAAACCGCGCAGCCTGAGCCACATAGGGCGGTTGACGCAGTTCGCTAATCAGGGGTGTCAGTACCATCGCGGCGAACACCACAACCAGCGCAATAAACAGCAGAAAGACCCAGTGAAGCTTGCCCGACTGTCCTCGCGCTCGCATACCCTTAGATTGTACCCCTGAATGGCGCAGTCGGTCGCCCAGGCTCAGGGCGTGGAAGCCGATTCAGGGTAGAGCATACGCACGGTCTGCTGCGCCAGCGTCAGCCACTGCTCCAGTCCTAAATCTTCGGCGCGTGTGGCGGGATGGATACCCGAACGGCGCAAGAGGGCACTGATGCGGTCGGCGTCCTCGAAAAGCGCAGTCAGCGCGTTGCGCAGCGTCTTGCGCCGCTTGCTGAACCCCGCGCGCGTGAGCTTGAAGAACCATTTCTGTTCCAACGACGGTAGACGGTCAGGCAGAGGTGTTAGGCGCACAATCGCTGAGTCTACCTCAGGCTGCGGATAGAACGCCGTGTTGGGCACGCGCCCCAGATACTCCGCTTGGGTGTGATACTGCACAAACAAGCTCAACGCACCATACGCCGTATCGCCTGGCTTGGCGACCAGCCGCTCAGCGACCTCCTTCTGCACAGTCAGCACAATCAGCGGTATGCACTGCTTATACTTCAGCAGATGTTCCAGCAGGGGTGAGGTGATTGCGTAGGGGATATTCGCAACGACCTTCGCTTCGGTCTCGCCACGCAGCAGCTCAGGCACGGGCTGGCTAAGCGCGTTCGCCTGAATCAGCGTGATGTTTTCTATCTGCTGTTCCTCGAGAACCGTTTGCAGAATCGCTACGAGGCGTGCGTCCACTTCGACTGCTATCACATGGCGCACACGCTCCGAAAGCAGTAGCGTCAGCGCACCTAAGCCAGGTCCGACTTCCAGCACAGCGTCCTCAGGTTGCAGGTGTGCTGCTTCCAGCACGCGCAGCGCCACGCGCCGATCGGTCAGAAAGTTCTGACCCCAGCCTTTAGAGGGACGCACGTGGTACTCCTGCAACCACGCGCGGATTTGACGCAGCGAAAATGGGTTCACTTGGCTCATCGGGTACAATCCCAATCCGTTATGAGCATACCCGATTCGGCGCGACTTCAGGCGGAAGTGCTGATTCAGGCGTTGCCGTATATTCAGAAATGGAGAGGCGCGATTTTTGTCGTCAAGTACGGCGGCGCGGCAATGAGCGAGAACGGCTTGGCGGCGCAGGTGATGCAAGATTTGGTGCTGATGCACTGCGTAGGTATCCGCCCTGTGATTGTGCATGGCGGTGGACCCGAAATCTCCGAGCTGATGAAGCGCGTGGGCAAGCAGCCGCAGTTTGCTAATGGCTTGCGCGTCACCGACGCGGAGACCATCGAACTGGTGGAGATGGCGCTCACGGGCAAGACAAACCCGCGCTTGGTCTCGCTGATTCAGCAGCAAGGCGGGCGCGCGATTGGGCTGTCGGGCAAGGACGGTGGGCTGATCCGCGCGCGTAAGCTGGAGAGCGAGGTGGACTTGGGCTTCGTAGGCGAGATCGAAGCGATTGACCCCCGTGTGATTCTTTCGAGCTTAGAGGCAGGCTACATTCCCGTCATCAGCCCCATCGGCTTAGGTGCGGACGGCGCAACTTACAATCTAAATGCCGATTTCGCTGCAGGTGCACTGGCAGGTGCGCTGAGCGCGTTGAAATTTATCGTAATGACCGATGTGCCTGGTGTGCTGAGCGATCCTGATGACCCTCACTCGCTGATTTCGGAGTTGACTCGCGAGCAGGCGCAGCGGATGCTCGAAAACGGGCGCGTGTCTGGCGGGATGATTCCCAAACTGCAGGCGTGCCTGATGGCTTTGGAACGCGGCTGCCCTCGTGCCCACATCATCGACGGACGCATTCCGCACGCGTTGCTCATCGAGATCTTTACCGATGCAGGAATCGGCACGATGATACGCTAAATTGAGTCGTATGCTGCGCCGCTGGACGCATCTGGGGGAAAAAGGGCGCCACATCCTGCTGACGGTGGCGGTGCTGAGCGTGCTGGGAGTGGGGGTGTGGCTCTGGCAACATCCCATTGTGGGCGTGGTGATGCGCGATCAGTTTCGCCTGCTTCTCACGCGCGACGAACCCACATCGTGGGTTCTGCT
>JANXCK010000099.1 GCA_025060055.1 Fimbriimonadales bacterium
TTCAACAAAAAATTCTATAAATTTTATCCGGCATGCTAAACAAAATGGGCTACAAATAACCTGTGTTGTTACCCCGCATCACTTCACTCTGTCGGAAGTTGAAATAGAAAAACAACCATATAACACTAATTTAAAATAACCCACCCCCCGCCCCCCCCGGCCGGGGCGGGGGGGGGGGGGGGGCGGGGGGGGCCCCCCAACACGGCGTCTGAAACGGCGATTGGTATTAGGGCGCGCACGGGGGCGCGCCCCTACACAAACTCGTAGGGGCAGCCCCCTGTGGCCGCCCTACAAACAGAAATGTCATAACAATTAGGGTTTCAAGTGCCACAGTACCCTCACCCCCAGCCCCTCTCCCACGAGGAGAGGGGAGCCGAGTTCCTCCTCTCCCACGCTGTGGGAGAGGGGGTCGTGGGGTGAGGGTGGTGAAACGGAACGACTTAATGGTTGAGACACATATCACATCCACAACGCAAGGCTCAACTCCTGAAACACCGAGTCGCGCTGGAGACTCTCTTGATAGAGGCGATGGAGCGTCGGCTCAGGTTCCGCGCCGTCGGCAAGGCACTCAATCAGCGTAGCAATCCCCTCGAATCGTCGCAGGTGGTCGTGGAGCCGTGCTTCGGCGTAGTCGCGTGCCGCGCCCGTAGTGATCAGGAAAGTCCAGTCGGACGCTTGCGCCAAGAGCAGCTCGCGTGCCAGTTGGTGCAAGTAGGGCGACAGCTCAGTGCGTTCGGCGTGCCGTCGCAGCAGCGCTAAAAACCGCGCCTCCGCGCGATACAGCGCGTCCCACGCCCAAACGGTGTGTTCGTTGAGCCAGATGTAGTGCGAACCACCTTCGCCCCACGAGCCCTCGGGCAGGAACACCGCCTCCTGAGGCGGAAATCGCTCCAAGTACTCGGACGCTGTGAGCATCTCCACTTCGGGGTCCGCGGCAAGGCGTCGGATAACCGCGTACAGCCATTCGGGTCCCTCGTGCCACCAGTGCCCAAACAGCTCCGTGTCGTACATTGAGACCATCACGCCGGGCGTGCCCGTCGCCTGCAGGTGCGCCCAGAGGGTCTGCTTGAGCAAGCTCACGAAGTGGTCGGCGTGGCTCTGCACGGTTTCGAAGGCATCGTAAGGCGCGTAGAGCGACTTTGCGCCGAGATCGGCTTTGTTCTCGCTCACACGCCAATACCGCAACCGACTGGGATAGTGCATTTTGTGGAACTCCAAGTAGCGCGCATCGCCAGGGTAACCGTGTTCGCCGCTCCAGACCTGCAGCGTGGTGGCGGGGTCGCGGGCGAATACCGCAAGCGGATTAGGCGCGGGCACGCGATAGGCGCGATACGGCGTGCGCTCTGTCGATTCGGGGCGATAGTGCTTTGCGAACTGCTCATAAATCTGGCGGAGCGCAGGGAACCGATCCCAGTAAGTGCCCAGCGGCGTTCCGCCGCGCAGCATGTGGGTATCCACGAAGAAGTAATGCACGCCCGCCTCGCACAGGAACTGCTCAACCCCAGCGCGCTCGGTGGCGGGCAACACCTCATACGCGACGGGCGGCAGCCAGCGGTAGGCAGGACGATACGCGCACTCCGGCAGCCAAAATCCGCGGGGCGCACGCCCGAAATGCTTTCGGTAAGTCTGCACGCCAAGCAGCACCTGCGCTCGCACACACTCATCGCGCCCCAGCAGCGGCAAGTAGCCGTGCGTGGCAGCGCTCGTGGCGATTTCGATGACTCCAGCGTCTTGAAGCTGCCGAAAACCGCCCAGCAGGTCGCCGTTCAGCTGGGCGTAGAGCGCACGCTGCGCCTCGAAATACTCGCGCCACAGGTACGCCAAGCCCGCCATCCAGCGGTTTCCGTGCCGAGCGAAGGCGCGCATATCGTCATGCGCCGCCGCGCTCTTGGAGTCGAGGTACGCGCACGCTTCGGCGTGGAAATCGGGGTCGGCTAACTGCTCTTGCAGAATCGGCGTGAAGCTCATCGTGTAGCGAGCGGGAATACCCTGCTGGTGCAGGCGGACGGTCAGGTCGTATAACGGCAAGTAGCACTCGACAAGGCTTTCCGAGAGCCAATCGGTTCCGTGCGGCGCTTTGCCGTGCGCCAGCACATACGGGATGTGGGTATGCAGCACCAGTGCCCAGTAGCCCAGCGGTCGCGTCATCGGCAGCAGTATACCTGTGAGGCACTTGCTAAACGCTTGCTCAGCAGTGCCAGTCGATGTCGGTGGTCTCTTTGGCGTGTTCCTCGATGAACTTGCGGCGCGGCTCCACCTTATCGCCCATCAGGATGCTGAAGATGCGCTCCGCCTCCATCGCGTCTTCCAGCCGCACCTGCACAATCACGCGCTTTTCGGGATCCATCGTCGTGTCGGCAAGGTCTTCGGCGTTCATCTCGCCCAGCCCCTTGAAGCGCGTGACCTGCACATTCTTCTTCTTGATTTTCTTGAGGATTTGCTCCAGCTCCTGTTCGTCTTTGGCGTAGTACTGCTCATCCTTGCCGACGCGTACGCGAAACAGCGGCGGCTGCGCGATGTAGACATGCCCGTTTTCTATCAGCGGGCGCATGTAGCGGAAAAAGAAGGTCAGCAGCAGCGTGCGGATGTGTTCGCCGTCCACATCGGCATCGGTGTTGTGCGCGCAGATCCCGCCCAGCCCGCAGATGAAGTTCTCATCCTCTGACACCGAAAAGTCGTAAACATACGGTCGGGTTGGCTCGACGCGCTGCACGGAGACGACGGGCAGGGCAATCAGGTCGCCGTCGATGGGGATCCAGCGCAGGTTGTAGCTCGCCCTCGCTCCGTTTTGGAGGTATCGTCGGAGCTTGTCGGCGTTCGGATGGTCGCGCCAGACCGTTTCGAGGCGCGTCAGCGTTTCTCGCGTACCCACGCTAAGCGTGTAGCAGGCGTGTCGGGTCGCAATCGGCTTTCCACGCAGCGTCCCGACCTTGCCCGACGGTTGCCGCTCGCTAATAGAGGCGCATGCGCCGTGCGCAAGCAGCAGGTAACTCAACTGCTCCGCCAAAGTGCGCGAGCTGGTTGTGAAGGCGATGCGGTTGCCCGTAATCGTGCCGTCGCCCAAGAAGAAGCCGCGCAGGAACGCCAGTTGCAGGGCGCGGGAGACATTGAACACTAAATCAGGAATGCGTTTGGAATGCGCACGCTTGCCCCCGAAACCGAACAGGTGCGCAAACACCTGCGCCACCACACGGTTCACAACCTTCAACTCGCCTGCAGAGGCGCCTTCGTAGTAGGTGGGGGATACGCCGAAGGCGCGGCGGAATCGCTCTGTGAGTTCCTCGACGAGACGCAGGTTGTTCCGCCCGACAGCAATCCGCACGCCTTGCCGTTCCGAAACGCTGCCCTCCGCCAGAAAGACGCCCAGCAGCGTCATCAAATCTTCGTTTACCGATAAGTAGCGCGGGACTGCCTGCTCAGCGTAGTGTTCAGGGGTCAGGAATACTTCCTCGCCTTCCAGCAGATCAAGGTCGGCTTCCGTCAGGTCACGCAGGCGGATGTAATCTGTGCGCTTACACTGCCGACAGAGCTGCTCAATCGCCTTGCCACGCAGCCATACATCGGTCTGCAGGGAGTCGCGTATCTCCCACAAAGCGCGCACCAAGTCGATGACTTCTTTGTGAGGCTCCACTGCGTACAGCGGCGCTGTGCGCGGCGCAACCAGCAGGTCGCCTTCGCGAATAGCGTCTCCGCGCTTGAGGCGCACCGCCCCATCCTCGTACACAAATACGCTATGCGACGCCGTCACGCGCACCGTGCGCCCGTACGCGGTGCGAATCTCGTAGAGCGGTTCCTCAATCGGATGGCGGATGACCGCCTTGATGGGTTTGAACTGTGCGCGGTGCGTGTTCAAGTCGAAGCACAGCACTTGCCACTGTGCAATATCCTCGCCCGACTCCAGCCGCCGGTCGATGAACTCGCCGATACGCACGAATCGAACCACGCCGCTGGGATCCTTCACGAAGCACGGCTCCGCGTAGTCCACGCTCATCAGCACAATCCGATGGTAGCGCAGCTTCGAGATGTCGAATCGGCTGTCCGATTCGCCGCTGCTGGGGTTGCCGTTGGTGTCGAGGCTGATGCCTGTGCCCAGCGCGGTAATCAGGGCGCGGATTTCCTCGTTTTCGAGGGCTTTGTCGAGGCGGGCTTTCTCCACATTCAGGATTTTGCCGCGCAGGGGCAGCACAGCTTGGAAGCGGCGGTCGCGCCCCATCTTTGCCGAGCCGCCTGCCGAATCGCCCTCCACAAGGAACAGTTCGCACTTGCTGGGGTCGCGCTCAGTGCAGTCGGCGAGTTTGCCCGGCAGCGAGCCGCTATCGAGCGCGCTCTGGCGTTTGACCAGCTCAGCAGCGCGGCGGGCAGCTTCGCGCGCGCGTTGCGCCGTCTGCGCCTTCTCCACAATCTTGCGCGCCACCGACGGGTTGCGCTCCAAGTACTCGCTGAACGCCTCGCCCACGATGGAGTTTACCAAGCCCTGCACCTCCAAGTTGCCCAGCTTGGTCTTGGTCTGCCCCTCGAACTGCGGGTGCAGGAGCTTGATGGCGATCACGGCGGTCAAGCCTTCCAGCACATCGTCACCCGTGAAGTTGGGGTCTTTCTCTTTCAGCAGCCCTGCTTTGCGAGCGTACTGGTTAATCACGCGGGTCAGCGCAGTCTTGAAGCCCGACAGATGCGTGCCGCCCTCCACTGTGTGGATGTTGTTCGCATACGACAGTAGCGTCTCCTGATAGCCCGTGTGGTACTGCAAGGCGACCTCGACTTCTGTGTCCTCACGCGCGTTGCGGAAGTAGACCACTTTGTGGATGGGGTCTTTAGTCTCGTTGAGTTCCTCCACCAGCTGCGCGATGCCTTTGGTGAACTTGAAGGTCTGCTTGGGTTTATCGTTTAGCTCGTCGGTGAAGGTGAACACCACATTTGGGTTCAGGTACGCCAGTTCGCGCAGGCGTTTGATGAAGAAGTTGGGGTCATACCGATAGTCGCCGAAGATTTCGCGGTCGGCGAGGAATCGCACGGTCGTGCCGCGCTTGGTGGTGGGCTTGAGCTTTTTCAGGGGAGTGACGGGCACGCCGCGCTCGTATTTTTGGTAGTGCAGGTAGCCATCGCGCGCCACATAGACCTCCAGCCACTCGGAGAGCGCGTTCACCACCGACACGCCCACGCCGTGCAGCCCGCCCGACACGCGATAGCCTCCGCCGCCGAACTTACCGCCCGCGTGCAGCGTGGTCATCACCACCTCCACGCCGGGACGCTTCTCCTCTGGATGAATGTCAACAGGGATGCCGCGCCCGTTGTCAATCACGGACACACTCTGGTCCTTGTGCAGGATCACATCGATGCGGTCGCAGTGTCCTGCGAGGGCTTCGTCGACGGAGTTGTCCAGCACTTCAACGAACAGGTGGTGCAGTCCGCGTGCGCCCGTGTCGCCGATGTACATCGCGGGGCGTCGGCGCACGGCTTCCAAGCCTTTGAGAACGGTGAGTTGCTCTGCGGTGTATTCGCCTTCGACAACGCTGCTCAGCCCGTTGGTCGCCTCCCCGATGACCTCCACGCCCTGTGTCTCAACAGGTTCGCTGAGGGGCATTTCGGGCTTGCCCGATTTTCGCTTGACCGCCATAGATTGCGTATGCCTCCCTGCCGCAGATGGGCTGGATACACTACAAGTATACCCGCTGCATATCACTTCCCTGTCCGCGCCTCTCGGATTGCCGCGCCCGTAAGCACGCCCAGCGGCAAGATTACTCCTATGGCAAAGCCCAACGCCATCAGCGCGCCACCCCGCGCTGCTAAGTACGCCAACATCAACAACGCGAGATACCTTAGTGGACTGCTGAGCATCAGCAGGCGGGGGAAAAGCGGGTTGCTCTGGGGTTTGAAAAGGCGCACGGCAAATACAAAGAAGCCCACTGCCCATCCAATCGCCAGCACGCCCAGCAGCAATCCGACTCCCAACTGCCACGCTCCTCCTGCCACGCTCGCCAGCGCGCCTACCCCACCTAAAATCGCCGTCCACTTGCCCACCATTTTCGCAAGCGAAGCAGGGTTCTCCATCGCGCTCACGACCTGTCCTCCTCTCGATTGAGCTTGTTGGCGATTCGGATGAGTTGCATCAGCCCTGCAGCCATTCCCAGCAGCGTCAGAATCATCGTCCAAGTCGGCGCAGTGCCGAATTGTCCATCCAGCCAGTAGCCCACCAACGCGCCTAAGATAATAGGTGCTGCCAGCGCGAAGCCGACGGAGAACGCGAGGCTAATCGCGCGGGTGCTGCGCTGGAACGCAGGCGAAGGTTGCATGCTCGGCAGCTTGGGACGCTCGAACTCCGCCTTCGGCGGCTCGGGCAGTTCGGGCGTTGGGGGCA
>JANXCK010000103.1 GCA_025060055.1 Fimbriimonadales bacterium
AAGGTGAAGGTGCGGTCTTTGTAGACCGTAATCTCCACAGGCAGTGTGGAGCCTTTCATGCTGGCGGTGCGCTCGTTGAACGCTTTCACGAACTCCATGATGTTCACGCCTGCCTGTCCGAGGGCGGGACCGACGGGCGGTGCGGGCGTCGCTGCCCCTGCAGGCAAGTTCAACTTCACTACGCTAACCACTTCTTTCGCCATAACCGACGCCTCCTACGAGATTTTCTCCACTTGGTCAACTTCCAGCTCGACGGGCGTCTCGCGCCCGAAAATGTTAATCAGAATCTTCACCTTGCTGCGCTCAGGGTCGACGCTCTCGACCTTGCCGTTGAAGTCGGCGAACGCGCCTTCAATCACGCGCACGGTGTCGCCCGGCAGAAACGCAATGCGCGGGCGCTCCTTGCTCTCGATGATCGATCGCTTGATCTCTTCCACCTCTTCGGGGGAGAGGGGCACGGGCTTGCCGCCCGATTCCACAAAGCCTGTAACGCCCGGCGTGGTGCGCACCAGTGTCCAAGTTTCGTCGTCCAGAACCATTTCTACCAGCACATAGCCAGGGAACACCCGCCGCGTCACGGTCTGCTTTTTGCCACCTTTGGTGCGCACTTCCTGCTCGGTCGGAATCAGCACTTGGAAGATGCGGTCGTCCATTCCGCGCGCTTTGGCGCGTTTCTCGATGGCGAGCTTGACCTTGCTTTCGTGCCCGACCAGTGTGCGCACAACATACCATGCAGTGCGTGCAAAGGTTGTCATCTTCCAAACTCCCTATTCGCCCAGCACCCACTGCTCGATGCGCGTGGTCACGTTCGTCAGCACCACATCCCAGAGAGCGAACCAGAGGGCGACCACCAGCACGAAGCCGATGACCACCAGCATCATCTGCGTGGTCTCTTCGGGCGTGGGTTTGACCACGCGGCGCAGCTCCGCCACGATGTCGTGAAACCATGTGCGCAGCCGCGCCACAAGTCCAGGGCGTTCCGTTTGTGTTTTAAGCGACGCCATTGCTTATGCCTCTCTGCTGGGTTCACGCATTCGAACGGTAAGTATACCCCATCTGCGCGAACGGCTTGCCTATGGCGGAAGCGCGTTTCTGATTGCTACGCGCCGAACTTCTCCTGCACGCCCATCAGCTGCGTGAGAATCGGAACCAAATCGCCTCCGCGAAGGCGTCCTAACGCGCCTTTGGCGCAAGCGTACTCGTGGAAGCGCAGCACTTCGTCCCCACGCAGGTCGGGTCCGTGCAGCAGCACGGGCACAGGGTCGCCTGAGTGGTCTCCGACGGAGCAGGGCGTGGAGTGATCGCCCGTGAAAATCAAGTAAAACGGCTCCGCGTACTGCTCAAGCAGGCGCGCCACCAACCCGTCAATCTTCTCGATAACTTGAGCCTTGAGGTAGGGGTTGCGATCGTGTCCGCACAGGTCGGGCGCTTTCACATTGCACAGCACAAAGTCGTATCGGCGCAGGGCTTCCGCGAGCGTGTCCGCGATGCTCTCGTAGTTGGTGTCGACGCCTCCAGTGGCGCCAGGCGCGTCCAGTGTGTCCATTCCCACGAAGCGGGCAATCCCCCGAATCAGCCCCGTCTCCACCACGGCGACAGCGGTCATGCCGTGTTTTTGGGGGAACGGCTCCAAGTGGGGTGCGACACCCGCCCCGCGAGGCAGAATGATGTTGGCAGGGGGCAAGCCGTGCGCCACGCGCTCGCGGTTCACAGGGTGGTCTCTCAGCCGTTCGTGCGAGAGCTGTACAAAAGCGTTCACGATACGCGCTGTGCGCGCCGCCGCAGGGTCATTGGGGTCTATCGGGCGCGCTTGGTGCACGCGCTCACCTTCGGTGTGCGGGTCGGCGTCGGTGATGCGGTGGCTCAGCCCGTCGCCGCGCAGCACCAGCGCGCCCCGATGGGCAACCGACTCCTTGAAAAAGCACTGCACGCCCTCGATTTCGATGCCGTTGACGGCTTGCGCCAGCGCCGCAGTGCCTTCCGTAATGCGCCCAGCGCGACGGTCAACCACGCGCATCGCCTCGTCCACCGTGCTGAAGTTGCAGCGCAGCGCGACATCGCCCCCACGCACTTCCATACCGATGCCCAGCGCCTCGAACGGACCGCGTCCCTGATAGACTCTGTAAGGGTCATAGCCCAAGATGGCGAGGTGCGCCGTGTCGGAACCCGCGCGAATGCCAGGCGCGATTGGATCCATCAACCCACACTCGCCTTCGCGTGCCAGGCGATCGAGGGTCGGTGTGACGGCGTACTCCAGTGGCGTCTTATTGCCCATCTCGGGCACTGGACGGTCGCCTAAACCGTCTGCAATTAGCAGCAGCCCCTTATACAGCGCACGCGCCATAGCAGCCGAAGTATACCTGCAGCTAAAACAACAGCTTCACCAGAAACTCCACCGCGGGCCACAGCAGCAACTCCACAGGGCTGGGCAACCCGAACAACGGCGGTATCAAAATTGAGCCGAACAGAATAATCGGACCGTACACCATCTGAAAGTTCCAGTATCTGCGATCGAAAACATCGGCTAAAAAGCCTGAGGCGACCTTTGAGCCGTCCAGCGGATGGAGCGGAATCAGATTGAACAGCGCAAGACCAAAGTTCGCCCATATCATCGTCCACACGAAGTCCACGAACACGTTGTTGTCCGTCGGAATGCCAGAGGCGAGAATAACACGCATCACGGCGACTGCCAGCAGCGCAAGGATGATGTTCGAGAGCGGCCCGACGAAGGCGCACATCACCCAGTCGCGGCGCGGGTTGCGAAAGTACCCAGGATTGACATACACTGGTTTCCCCCAGCCGATTCCGTAGCCTGAAAACGCCATGAAGATAATCAGCACCGTGCCCAGCGGGTCGAGGTGGGCAATCGGGTTCAGCGTGACGCGCTGTTGGCTGCGCGGTGTCGGGTCGCCTGCCCAGTCTGCATACTTCGCGTGGGCGAACTCATGAACGGTAAGGCTCAGCAGCACCACAACGATGTAGAGAACCGCATCGTAGAGGTTGTTCCAGTCGAACATCGGGCGAGAGTATACCTCCCTATGTTCCTCAAAGATTGGAAGTCCCCTTTCTGACCCTCATCCTCGACCGCTCTTTGAAAGAGGGGGTCAGGGGATAAGGATGACAACACATTTGGAGGATCTCAATACAGTGGCTCCGCTCTTGCTCGATGGTATAATCCCCGCGTTATGCCGAAGGGCTACTACCGCTTCCCGACTATTCACGGCGACACAGTTGCGTTCGTGTGCGAAGACGATTTGTGGACGGTCTCAGTGGAAGGGGGCGCAGCGCGGCGGCTCACTACCAGCCTCAGTGCGGTGGCAACGCCCCACTATTCGCCCGACGGCAACTGGCTCGCCTTCGTCGCTGAAGACGAAGGACACCCCGAAGTGTATGTGATGCCTGCAGAGGGCGGTAGCCCGCGCCGACTTACCTACCAAGGTGCTGCGCGTGTGCAAGTGGTCGGCTGGACACCCGATAGCACGCAAGTTATCTATAGCAGCTCAGCGCATCGCCCCCCACGCGAGATATGGCTATGGCGGGTAGCACTGGACGGTGGACTGCCTGTGCAGTACCCCTACGGGCTGGCGAACCATCTGAGCTTCGGTCCCAACGGCGCTCTCCTCTTGGGCAGGCACACGGGCGACCCTGCCCGCTGGAAACGATACCGCGGCGGCACTGCAGGAGTGTTTTGGATCGACCGCGCAGGCAACGGCGAGTTCACGCGTTTCAAACCCACCGAAGGCAACCTCACCGCCCCGATGTGGATTGGCGACCGCATCTACTTCGTGTCCGACCACGAGGGGATTGCGAACATCTACTCGTGCTTGCCCGACGGCAGCGACCTGCAACGCCACACCCACCACGAGGAGTACTATGTCCGCCACCCCAGCACAGACGGTAAGCGTATCGTGTACCACGCGGGTGCAGACCTGTATGTGCTGGACTTGGAAACAGGCGACAATCGTCTGATTCCTGTTGAGTTGTACAGCCCTCGAACACAGGCGCAGCGCAAGTTCGTGGAAGCCGACAAGTACCTTCAGGAGTACGCGCTCCATCCGCAGGGGCACTCGCTGCTGCTGACGGTGCGGGGCAAGCCGTTCACGATGGGCAACTGGGAGGGCGCAGTGGGGCAGCATGGCGAGCCGCAGGGCGTGCGCTACCGCTTGAGCCAGTTCCTCAACGATGGCAAGCGGCTCATTACCGTCTCTGACGCCAGTGGCGAGCCGCGCCTCGAACTGCACACCCCCGACGGCGTCGTCCGCTACGAGGAGTTCGATGTTGGGCATCCGTATCGTCTGGAAGTGTGTCCGACGGCAGACCGCATCGCGCTGAGCAATCATCGCTTCGAACTGCTGACCTTCGACATAGAGAAGCGCGAGTTGAAACTGGTAGAGCGCAGCGAATACAGCGCAATTGAGGGGTTCGCGTGGTCGCCCTGCGGACGCTGGCTCGCGTACAGTTTCGCTCCGAATGAACGCACGCACATCATCAAGATTTACGACTCGGAAACGGGTGCGATTCACCCCATCACGCAGCCTGAGTTCCGCGATGTGTTGCCCGCGTGGGATCCCGATGGGGAGATGCTTTATTTCCTTTCGTATCGCGACTATGACCCCGTGCCCGACAACCTCCAGTTCGAGTGGGCGTTCCCGATGGGGATGCGGGTGATGGCGGTTGTGCTGCGCAAGGATATTCCGAACCCGCTCCTGCCCCAGCCGCGCGCTTTTGAGGAAGGGAAGTCGTCGTAATACCAATCGCCGTTTCAGACGCCGTGTTGCCCTCACCCCCTGCCCCCACTCCCACCCCGTGGGCGAGGGGGGAGTCGGACTCCCCAAAACCCCGTGGCGGGGGAGGGGCGGGGGGTGAGGGCACAACGACATTTTAAACGCCGATTGGTATAAAAGCCCCACAAAGGACGAAACCCCAGCAACGGCTGCTTCCCCTGAAGCGACACAATCGCCAGCGCCAGTTTAG
>JANXCK010000009.1 GCA_025060055.1 Fimbriimonadales bacterium
TCGCCGTGCACGCCTGAGCCAGCGATGTCTTTTTGCAGTCGCCACACCAGCGGGAAGTTCGGGTCTACAATCCAGTCCTGCAGGTAAGTGCCGCGAAAGTGATAAATTTCGCCAATCACGCCCTCGCTAATCAGCTGCTTGGCATACGACACGGCGGGGGCTTTGCGATAGTTGAAGAAGATGCCGTGCTTGACGCCATGCTGCTCGACGGCTTGCACCATCGCGCGGGCTTCGGCGAGGTTGTTGGCAAGGGGCTTCTCGCATAGCACTATCTTGCCGTGCTTAGCTGCCTCGATTGAAATCGGTGCGTGCAGGTTGCCTGGCGTAGACACATCCACGAGGTCAATATCCTCGCGGGCGACTACTTGCTGCCAGTCGGTGGCGTACTCTTCGAAGCCGTATTTTTCGGCGGCGGCGCGCACGCGCTCCTCGTGCCGACCGCAAATCACTTTCAGCACAGGTTCGTACTCCAGCTCTGGGAAAAAGTGGCGCACCTGCCGATAGGCGTTGCTGTGCGCCTTGCCCATAAACTGGTAGCCAATCAGCGCAACATTCAGTTTCCGTTTTGCCATTTCAGCACCTCCTCAACGTGGCTTGGACAGTCCTGTCCAAGCATTAGCACGGACACGACTGTCCGTGCCACAAGTGGCTTGGACAATCGTGTCCAAGCAACAACGTACGGACACGACTGTCCGTGCCACAAGTGGCTTGGACAATCGTGTCCAAGCAGCAACGCACGGACACGACTGTCCGTGCTACAAGTGGCTTGGACAGTCGTGTCCAAGCAACAACGCACGGACACGACTGTCCGTGCCACAAGTGGCTTGGACAATCGTGTCCAAGCAACAACGCACGGACACGACTGTCCGTGCTACAAGGGTTAGCGTGGCGTGGGACGCGCAGCGGGCGGACGCGGAGCGTCGCCTTGCTGTTGTGCCGCCTCGTCTGGATTGAACGGCTTGACAATCGTGTTCGTAATCTTCGCTTTGGACTGCAGCTGGCGCACATAGTCGCCAATCTGGATGCGCACGGCTTGCTCGCGCAGGTCCTTTTGCTCTTCAGGCGATGCCATCGATCCTGTGCGCTCCTTGCGAAGGATCATAAAGGTGCCCATCGAGCGGAACGGCTCCGAGACTTGACCTGGTTGCAGTGCTTCCAGTTTCTCGCGCACATCGGGCACGATGAAGTTCTTGTTCTGCCAGTTCATCTTGCCCCCGCGGTCTTTGCTGAACGGGTCTTCGGAGTATTCCTTGACGGCTTCAGCGAAGTCCAGCCCTTGCTGGATTTTCTCATACGCCTCACGTGCCTTCGCTTCGGCAGCGGAGGCGTTCTCCTCCTGCTGTTCGGGCGAGTTGCCCTGAATGCGGATGACAATCTGGCTGTACTCGATGAAATCGTCAAGGTTCACCTGCCGCTCCACGAGTTTTTCTGCCAGCATCTGGATGCGGACTCGTGCGAACAACCGGCTGGGCGGGAACTGGTTGCGCTTGAGGAAGTCTTCCAAGCTCATACCAGGCGGAACTTGTGCCTCAGCATTTTGGAGCTGCTGCCTGTAGCGCGCCTCGACTTCTGAATCGGGCACTGACACACCTTGCGCTCGCGCCTCTTGCAAGATAACCCGCTCCAGAATCAGCTCCTCGACAGCGGTAGCGGCGAACCAGTCGTAGCAGACTTGGATGAGTTCGCTGGCGCGGATGGGTTCGTCGTTCACGCTGGCGACGATGGTGTCGCCTGTAGGCAGAGGCGCAGGGCGATACTGTTGCGCCGATGGGGTCTGAGGCTGAGGCGTTGCCTGTTGAGCGACTTTAGGTGGATCGGGTTGCTTTGCGGTCGGCTGCTTCGGCTGCGTCGACGGCTTGGGCTGCGCCTGCCGACGCTGCTGGCTCTGTGGTTTCTGCGGTTGCGAACGCTGTCGGGTCTGCTGGCTCCAAGTCTCCTGCTTGGTTTTTTGATTCGAATGTTGCACCATGCCCGCAACGGGGCTGAGAGCAATAGCCAAACCCAAAATGCTCAGTATGCCGTACTGGTATTTCATTCCTTACCTCCTGTACCTAAGGGTTGGTTCGACGCATTCGGCAAAGTTTCCTGCCGATTTTGCGAGGTCTAAAGGTTTGGACAGGTCTCATGAGCAGTCGCCTGCGGGTTCCAAGATGCCGCCGAACTTGCGCTGTCGCCTCTGGAAGTCCACAATCGCCTCAATCAGATGCTCCATCGTGAAGTCGGGCCACAACACGGGCGTGATATACAGCTCGGTGTAGGCGGTTTGCCACAGTAGGAAGTTGCTGGTGCGCTGCTCTCCTGCGGTGCGAATCAGCAAATCGGGGTCGGGCAAGTCGGGCTGGTACAAAAATGCGCGGACGGTGTCCTCATCAATCGCGCTTGGGTCGAGGCGTCCAGCTTGCACTGCGTGGGCAATAACGCGAATGGCGTCCACCAGTTCGGCGCGTCCTCCGTAGTTGACCGCCAAGTGCAAGATGATACGCCGATTGTGCGCGGTCATCTGCTCGGCGCGGCGCAGGATTGCCTGCAGGTCGGGCGCGAGTTCGTGTATTCGCCCGCTGAACCGAATCTGCACGCCGTTGCGCATCATCACGGGCAGCTCCTCGCGGGCAGAGCGTTCCAGAAGGCGCATCAGCCCTTCGACCTCGTCGCGTGGACGGCGCCAGTTTTCGGTGCTGAAGGTGTAGAGCGAGAGAACCTCGATACCCAGTTCGGCGCAGCCCAGCACCATGCGACGCACGGTGCTGTGTCCATTCGCGTGCCCAACAAGGCGGTTCAGCCCGCGTGCGCGTGCCCAACGCCCGTTGCCGTCCATAATCATGGCGATATGGCGCGGCAGGCGCGTCAGGTCTACGCCGCGCCGTACCGCCTCCGCTCGCCAATCCGCTACCTGCATCCCCGCCCGACTCAGACCTCCATCAGCTCCTCATCCTTCGCCTTCTGAATCTTGTCGACCTCCTCAATGTATTTATGAGTGAGCTTCTCCATCTGCTGCTCATGGCGTTTGAGCTCGTCTTCGGAGATTTGTTTGTTCTTCTGCATTTGGCGCAGGTGTTCGTGCAGGTCGCGCCGAATGTTGCGGACGGCGACGCGAGCTTCCTCAGCGCGTTTATGCACCTGCTTAATCAGCTCTTTGCGCCGCTCTTCGGTCAGCGGGGGCAGCGTGATACGCAGTGTGCGCCCATCGCTCACGGGGTTCACGCCAAGGTCAGACCTCTGGATTGCCTTTTCAATCGCGGGAACCGCCGATTGATCCCAGGGCTGTATAAGTAGTTGGCGCGGTTCGGGCACGGTGATGGACGCCAGATGCTGCAGTTGCATCGGCGTGCCGTGGTAGTCAACGGTGATGCGCTCGACCATCGCGGGGTTCGCGCGTCCCGTGCGATAGCCCGCGAGGTCTTGCTTGAGGTGTTCAATCGCGTGCTTCATCCGCTCTTCGGCGTCTTTGAACAACACATCTGCACTGGCTGGGGTACTCAGTTCGTGTTTTCCCATGCTGGTTGCCTCCTTCAGAATAGTGTGTGGCGTATGGTGGTGCCGATAGGCTCGCCTAAAGCGATTCGGCGCAGGTTGCCTGGCTCCCAGATATTAAAAACGACCACCTCCATCGTGCGTTCCATACAGAGCGTGAAGGCGGTCAAATCCATGATGCGTAGCTGGCGTTGGAGGGCTTCTTCGAACGAGAGCGTTTCGAACTTGACGGCGTCGGGATGCTGGCGTGGGTCGCGATCGTACACGCCGTCGACATTCGTCGCTTTGAGCAGCGCGTCGGCGTTGAGTTCCACCGCACGCAGCGAGGCGGCGGTGTCGGTCGTGAAAAACGGGTTGCCCGTGCCCGCCGCGAGAATCACGATGCGCCCTTTCTCAAGATGGCGTAGCGCACGCCGTCGGATGAAGGGTTCCGCCACCGCTTGCATCGCAATCGCCGATTGCACGCGCGTATCGACGCCTTGACGCTCAATCGCTGCCTGCAACGCCAGCGCGTTAATCACAGTCGCCAGCATGCCCATGTAGTCGGCAGTGGCGTGTTCGATGCCCGTGGTGGCAATGGCTGCGCCCCGCACGATGTTGCCGCCCCCCACCACGACAGCGGTCTGCACGCCCAGCTGGTGAACGGCAATCACCTCGCGTGCGAGATAATCGATGGCTTCGGGGTCTAATCCGATGCCCTGTGCGCCCGCAAACGCCTCCCCGCTTAGCTTAATCAGCACACGCCGCCACCGCGGCTGCAACGCAGCGCCTTCCATCCCAAAGTAAGTATACCTTGTACGGACACGACGGCAGGCATACTGCGCTCTCTAAGAGGCTGTTTGAAGTCGTACCGCGTAGCGTCGGCGTCTCGCCGACGCAGGCGCCTCGTGGCTTGGGCGTCTCGCCCAAGCACCCGTGGCTTGGACAATCGTGTCCAAGCCACCACGCACGGACACGACTGTCCGTGCGACGCGGCACGGGCTTCCAGCCCGTGCCACGCAGGGGCGTCGGCGAGACGCCGACGCTACGCACTGAGACTCCTAAAGAGCCTCTTGGGCGTGCTACGCAGTAGGGCGCACCGAGTCCACGAGCATCTTGAACGCTTCGGGGTCGTGGATTGCCATTTCCGAGAGTTGCTTGCGGTTGATTTCGATGCCGCGTTCGCTGAGCGCGTGGATGAACTCGTGGTAGCGAATGCCGTGCATCCGACAGGCGGCGCTGATACGAGTGATCCACAGGCGGCGGAAATCGCGCTTGCGCTGTCGCCGATCGCGATAGGCATACTGAAGCGACTTCATCACCTGTTCGTTCGCCTTGCGGAACAGGCGGCTTTTCGCGCCGTAGTAGCCTTCTGCCAGTTTGAGTATTTTCTTATGACGGCGTCGAGTTACCGTTCCACCTTTCACGCGTGCCATAGTAGCCTCCTCCTCACTTGCCTGCCAGCAGGCGGTTGACACGCCGATACTCGCCTTTGTACAGTTCGTCTTCGAGGTCGAGTCGGCGTTTGCGTGCGGGCGATTTACTCAGGAACAGGTGGCTGTTCCCGGCTTTCTTGTGCA
>JANXCK010000106.1 GCA_025060055.1 Fimbriimonadales bacterium
ACGCATCCCGCCGCAATCGCATACGCCAGCGTGCCGCTGGTAATCTGGTCGGGGTTGAGATACGGCGTGATGTAAATGTCGGTTGCTCGAAGGTACAGCCGAATGTCCTCCAGCGACAGATAGCGGTTCACGAACACCACATGGTTGCGCAGACCGAGCCGTTCCACCTCGCTCATCAGGAACTCACGGTACGACTCGCCCTCTTGCGCCCGCACCTTCGGGTGCGTCTCGCCCAGCACCAAGTAGACTACATTTGGAAACTGCTCCGCCACAGCGGGCAACGCGCGGATGACATCTTCAATCCCCTTGCCGCGACTGACCAGTCCGAAGGTGCTAAGCACAATCCGCCCGCTCATACCAACTCGTGCTTTGGCTTCTTGGGGGCTGATGGGCAGCGGCTCTGGTGCGCCGTGCGGAATCACATACACGTGGTGCGTCGGCGCGTTGTAGACGGTGTCCAGCAGGCGCACAGCAGTTCCTGCCATCACCACCACAGCGTCGGAAGCACGCACGAGATCGCGCAGAATCGTGCGCATCATCGGTGTGGGGCTGGGCACGACCGTATGCAGAGTCGTCACGACGGGCACGCGCAGATGCTCCAGAAAGGTCAGCACCTTGTCGCCCATTTCGCCGCCGAAAATGCCGTACTCATGCTGCAAACTCACTGCCTGCGCTGCAGAACGGTTCAGCAGTTGCGCCGCTTCAATGTAGTCAGCATCTTCCTCACGCCGAATCTGGTATATCACGCGGGGATCAGGATGGTTGATGCGCGAGTCGTGGTCTGCTGAGATCACCACGCTCTCCCAGCCGTGCCTTTCCACTGCCTGCAAAACATCCTGCGTAAAGGTTGCCAACCCGCACTCTGTAGGCGGATAGGTGCTTACAAAAGCTACTTGCGGTCGCTTCCGACCCAGTCCGTTTCGTTGTGTCATTATGATTTCACCTCCCAAGGGATACACGCCTTCTTCGAGAAAGCGTTAGCGTGGATGGCGCGACAAAAATTGCGCTCAAGTGTGGATGCAGCAGCGCAAACCAGTGGGTTCAAAACTCAGTCGCCTTTGACGCTCCAAGCACCGCCCAGAGCCGTTCCAACGCTGCTGGCTTCCCTGCCTGCGGTGTGCGGGGCTCTGCAGACCTCTCCTCCATCCATATAATACCCTATTTAGACCGATGGAGTCAAGTGCCCGCCTTCGCACGCCATCACAGATACCCACCTACATTATCGGTTCGGGTTCCTAAAATCTTTAGGGTCTTGTCCCAATCGGAGTTTTGAACGAGACAATAATACTGATTGGGGTTTCAAGTAGTGCAGTCGTCGGCGGGACGCCGACGCTACGAAGATGCCTGCGTAGCGTCAGCGTCTCGCTGACGAACTGCGTCGCTTGAAACCCCGATTGGTAGTATGCAGACCAAGCCCGCGTAAGCGAGCTAATGAACCGATGACGGTTGGGATTGTTGTCGAAGCCCGCACTCTTGCTTCCGTCCCTACCATCCGAACCGCAGCTCAGTGATGAGCCACTGCTCACCTTCGGGTTTCAAAACAAACTCCGCAGTGCCCTCGCCCTTGTCGCCTTGAACGCGCATGTTTAGAGTACCGACCGAGCCTGCTGAATCGGCGCTAATCTTGAAGTTCTGGACACTCCAGCCTTGTACCTTGCCGATGGCGCTTTGCAGAATGCCCCAGCGGCGGCGCAGTTCGGTTTGGGTGTAGGTGGCTCGCGCTGCGGGCGCGATCAGTTGAGTAGCCGCTTTGAAATCGCCTGCCTGCATGTGAGCGAGAAACTGACTGCCTGTTCGTGTGATGGCTTGAAACCCTTGTAGTGCGCTGCGACCGAACAGAACCGCCCCCACCCCACAAACGAGGCAGAGAGGCACCACCACACCTGCTGCGATAATCACCGCACTTCTCATCGTAAAATACTTGCATCAGCGCGTTCGCCACTGAGGCGTTGATTCCTGCCAAATCCCCACGCTGGTTCCAGCGCAGGTGACCATTCATCGACCTTTACCGATAAATATCCACCCAAGCCTCAATCATCCTATCGGCACCCCAAGCGGAAGCCTCGCGGGAACCTGCGCAACTGATAGAACATCTCTTCCGAGTCCGACTCTTGCCAATCCAAGTAGCGTCCGTTCCACGCAGTATTCAGGTGATGATAGATGTGTTCAAACTCTATCTTCAGCACTGTGTCGTCCAGGTAGTATTGCTGTTGCTCTCCTGCATCGCGCTACTCCTGCGACAACTTCCACGCCATGTAGAAACACACCACTGTGCCCAGCCCGAAAACAGCGGGGCAGGAAAAGAAGAAGTGAGCGGGATACCTTCCCTTGCCCATGCCGCGTGTTTCTACTATGACCATTCCTTGCTCATCGGCTTCGCGGATTGTGACTATCGCCACCCACAGGGTAGCCAGCGACACTATCAGACACACGATAGCAGCGAAAATCCAGCCCGAAGGCGTTTCAAGAAAGCCCCGTGAACGCATTATCAGTCCCCCTGATTCTTCAGTCTTAGGCTGCCCAAAATCATTTCAAGGTCGTCCGTTGGCTTTTCCAATCTAACTGTAAATGCAGAGCCGTTGTGCTTCGCCGCAAACTGTCTCGCAAAGGCAGAAGAAATTGATTGTTCATCGCAGTCGTACTCCCGACAACTCCGATATGTCCACAACCAGCCACTCAGAAAACAAGAAAAAGAACGCTTCCTGCACGACGCTACCGACAGTCTCTGTCCGCTCCTCCAAGAACAAGTAAAGTTCCTCGACCAACACCTTTAGTTGTCCACCCTCGCAAAAGCGCAACTCTAACACGGCTGTGTCATAGTGTACCTCGCTGACAGAAGGATAGCGAACCTTTTCCATCGAAGTGTCGAACCACTCCTTGACGCGTTCGATTCGAAGCACGATTGGGCGGAGAGGCTCTCGCACCCGAGAGTAAACCAAGGGTATGCCCCAGAACCTTTTCTGCGTTTCGTCAGGTCGAAGCAGGACTACCTTGAGTTCGTTCTCAAACGCGGCTGCTCCAGCAAGATACAAGTTCGTACTGCTGATTATGCGCCCAAGCTCTTCGGGAACTATCCGCTTCTCCATTAAACATCTCTCCTCTGCTCGCGTGGCTCAGGTAGATACCGCAAATGCGTCTACCTGGGGCTGAGCAATCTCGCTGCAACTACAGCTTGAAAAGGCGTCCCCACCAACTTGGTACAGGAAGACGGAAGTTCCATCCTGAACCCCTCATGCCGGGTCGCCAAAAGAGCCAACCGCCCCGCAACCGAGTCATACCACTGCACGCCGACTTTGACTAAGCCGCCCGTCTTGGTCCACTCGTGCCGATACAGCCACGCGCCGTTCCCGTCGTACACCTGTCGCATCCCGCTCACACGCACGCCAAAGGCGTCGCTAATCGGTACATTCGCTGCGGAAGGACTGATTCCTGTCGCTTCTCGGCAGCAACGAAATATTATTGGGTAAAATTCCCACTGGGTGATCCGCATGTACGAACTGATTACTGAAGTGGGCGACACTCGTCAAGTTCAGATCACCATCCCTGAGACGATTCGCACGAAGCAGGCGCGTATCATTATCTTGCCCTATGAGCCAGATGAGGAGACTGAAACTTGGATGCGCGCACTCGGACGAGAATGGCACGAAGAACTGGCAGACGAACGTCAGGACATTTACAGCTTAGACGACGGCGAGCCGATTGATGCAACGCGGTGAGATCTACTTGGCGAACTTTCCTTACGGCGACCAGCCCGTGATGAAGCTGCGCCCTGTTTTGCTCCTGACAGGGCGTGTCGGCAACGGGAACGAGGTGATTGTCGCCTACATCTCCTCCGTGATTCCCGCCCCACTGTTGTCAACAGACATCTTGATTGATCCATCTGACGCCGAGCATCGGGATACGCGCCTCAAAACGGTCTCCGTAGTACGCCTACACAAAATCGCCACCATTCACGAGAGCAGTATCCAGCGGTATCTGGGGTTCATTTCTCCTGAAACC
>JANXCK010000164.1 GCA_025060055.1 Fimbriimonadales bacterium
CTCCAGTAGGTTTCGAGGTAGCGTTCCGTGTCGCGCCAGAAGCTGCGCGTCATGCCGGGGTTTACATTCCGCACGCAGAGCAAGCCGACCTCGCCGCGCGCGGGTTCGCCCTGCTCGCTGAGTACCTCGGCGTCGACGCCAGGCGCGACGGTGTTGAAACTGCAGGGCTTGAGCGGGCGCAGCACCGTGCAGCCCAGTATCCCGCCCGAAATCTCCGTGCCGCCGGAGTAGTTGATAATCGGCGCGCGGTTTTTGCCGACATGCTGCAGCGTCCACAGCCACGGTTCAGGGTTCCACGGCTCGCCCGTAGAGCCAAGTAGGCGCAGGCTGGGCATCGCGTGGCGGTCGGCATAGTCGCTGCTTTCGCGCATCAGCGCGCGGATAAGCGTCGGCGTGATGCCCAGCACGCTGATATTGTGGCGTTCCACCATCGCCCACACGCGGTCGGGCGCGGGGTAATCGGGCGCACCGTCGTACATAAACACTGTCGCCCCCAGAATCAGCCCGCCCATAATCAGCCACGGTCCCATCATCCAGCCGATGTCGGTCAGCCAGCTAATCGTATCCGTCGGCTTGAGGTCGAACAGGTGATACATATCCTGCGCCGCCTTGATGGGGAAGCCCGCATGCACATGGAACGCCGCTTTGGGCTTGCCTGTCGTGCCCGAAGTGTAAATCATCATGCAGGGCGTCTCGCTGTCGAACGCGGGGGCGTCGTACTCGCCGAAGTCCAGCAGGTCGGTGTAGCGCACCTCCAGCGCGGGGTCGAAGCGCACCTCGCGCTGGGCGCGTTCGACGGTGAACACGCGCTGCACGTAGGGTAGTTCGCGCAGGGCGGCGTAGGCGGTCTCTTTGGCGGACGTGATTTTGCCGCGCCGGGGGAAACCGTCGGCGATGAACAGCCAGCGCGCTTCTGCGTCCTGCATGCGCGTGACAATCGGCTCCACGCCGAAGCCTGAGAAGAGGGGCAGTGCAATCGCGCCGATACGCGAAATCGCCAGCAGCGCAATCGCCGTTTCGGGGATGAACGGCAGAAACAGCCCCACGCGGTCGCCCGGCTGCACGCCCCACTTCAGCAGCCCGCGCGCAAGGGCGTTCACCTCGCGCAGCAGCTCGGCGTAGGTGTAGCGACGCACAGCGCCTTCCTCGCCTTCCCACACCAGCGCGAGCGCGTCGCCCCGCCCCGACCGCACGTGCCGCTCCAGCGCGTTGTAAGTCCAGTTCAGCTTGCCCCCCACGAACCACTTCGCGAGCGGCTTGCCCGCACTGAGGTCTACGGTTTGCGTGTAGGGTGTGTGCCAGTGGAAGCCGATGTCTTCAAAAAACGCACGCCAGAACCAGTCGGGGTCGTCGATGCTTTTCTGCAGAAACGCCTCGTAGGTGGGGAGGTTGTGCTTGCGCATCTGCGCCGTGATGTTCGCTTGTTCCACAACAGCGTCGTCGGGTCGCCACGCGATGGGTAGATTCAGCTCCTGCATGCCTCGTCGCCTCCAGAGAGAAGGATACCCGAACCTGCTCTGCGAACACTCGTACAAGTACGGGTTTCGCCTTCAAGTGTCCGCTTTACGCTGAGGGAAGAGTCTACCAGAGTAGAAAATCCCTTCCTTCCTTTGGCAAAGTCCCCCTGCCTTTGGTTAAGGCAAGGGGACTTTCTACCAGCTATCTGAACGCAGGGTCAGAACCGCAGCTGTAGCCCCACAGTGAAGCCGTTCACATCGTTGCGCGAAATCGCCGCGTAGCCCACGGTGAGCGCAATCGGCGTGGTGCCTGCACTGAAGTTGTAGCCCAGCTCGAGCGAGTAGGAGAAAGAGGCGTCGTCGTCTGTAAACACGCGCCCTTTTTTGGGGAAACCGACACCCGCACTTGCGCGGTAGAAGAACTGCTCGTTCAGATAGCCCGTGAAGGTGGCGTGGACGGGGATGTAGTACTGGCTTCCGGAGCCGCGATAGCCGACCAACACGCCCAGCTCATAGTAAAAGCCTGTCTCGGTCGGCTCGCTGGTCTGCAGCCTGTAGCCCAGGTCTACGCTAATCCACAGGTCGTCCGACGCGCGGCGCACGCTTGCTTTGCTGGGATAGAACACGCCAGCGTTCACCGTGAACCCCTGCAGTTCCGTCTCTTGCGCAGAGGCAGGCGTCGCCAGCCACAACGCTCCCACAAGCGCCGCCGATACTATGCACAGCATTCCCTTGTGCATCATACAAGCAACCCTCCTTGTAATGTGATGTACGCCGCTCGGAGTCCTCGAACGACATTTCGGATTATACCCAAGAAACCGAGCGAATCCTTTCAAAGGCGGGGTATAATGAGGCAGGAGGTACTACCGATGGTCAAACCACGCGGCTTCACACTGATTGAGCTGCTGGTAGTGATTGCCATCATCGCGATTTTGGCGGCAATCCTCTTCCCTGTGTTCAGCCAAGCGCGGGAGAAAGGGAGACAGGCAACCTGTCTGAGCAACCAGCGGCAACTGCTTAAGGCAACCCTAATGTATGTTGGTGACCACGACGGCGTTTATCCTTTTGGTGTGCGTGGACACAGCCCAGAGAATATCATCTACTTTGTGCATGACCTGACCCATCCGTACCGCAAAAGCCCTGAGGTTCTCACCTGCCCCAGCTATCCAGGAGAGGGGGGTGGCGCCGATTACACTGGTCCCAACTGGCGTCAGAATCAGTACGGACGCAGCTTGTTCAGTGCAATCCGCACTCGATGCTTCAATTGCCGCCCGGTAGGCACTTTTCGGTACAACGCCTACACCTTCAACATGGGGCTTTTTGGGACGAGCTTGGGCTTTCGTGACCAGCGCGGCAACTGCGTGAATGCACCCACAGGATTAGTCGCGCGCTGCTACAACCCCACGCGCGAAGAGCAGGTGCCTCGGCCCGCCGACACGATTGCATATGTGGACGGCTACTTCCCGCGCGGGTATAACCGCACCGAATGGAACGCGTGGATCGACTACTGGTACAAGTGGGAGTGCTGGCCACGCCACACAGAAGGGATGAATGTGGCATTTGCCGACGGACACGCCAAATGGTTCCGCTACAACGGACTACCCACAGGAGGACAGATTGTAAGTGGGTGTCCCAACCCCGGAACTTCGGGGTGCGTGCCATACGCACGCCCCACCTACTACAGCTGGGTGAACCGCGTGCCCCCTGCCACCCGACGCAGCTGCGGTTTCACGGAATTCCCCACGCGCGAGGAACACTTCGAGTGCGTAGGGCATCCGGGCGGTGTACCGAACTTTGGCGACTTCCACGGGGTTCCCGGCACTTGCGCAGCGGACCTGAACTGCCAGTAGTCGGCAATTCAGCATCCCTACCGACAGTGGCTTGGACAGTCGTGTCCAAGCGCTGCACGGGCAGGAATGCCCGTACCACGCAGTGGCTTGGACAGTCGTGTCCAAGCACTGCACGGGCAGGAATGCCCGTGCTACGCGGTAGCGTCGGCGTCCTCGCCGACGATACATGGACTTGAAGGTTCACAACACTCAGCTTTAAGTTGCCAAACAGGGGTATACTCGAAGTCGATAGGGGGCAACTACGATGGCGTTGAATACATTAAACTGGGCAGACCACCTGCGCCCGTATCGGCAGCGCGTGCGCCTGCTGCTGGTGTGGCGCTACGGCGCAATCGCAGGCATCGCGGGCGCGCTGGTGGCGACACTGCTGAGCTTGCTGGATTGGCGCGGCTGGCTTGTGATCTACCCTTGGCAACTGGCTGGCTGCGTGTTGATCGGCGTCGGGATGGGCGCGCTGTACGGGCTGCTGGTGCGCGTCGCCGACGCTGCTGTAGCACAACTGATTGACCGCCGCGCGGGTCTCAAAGACCGCCTACAAACCGCCTTAGAGCATACTGACGGTGCACATCTTTTCGACCAACCGCTGATTGAGGATGCTCAGACCGCCTTGCAAAGCGCAAACCCGCGCCATATCCTGCGCTTGCGCTTCGGCAAGTGGCAAAAGCTGTTCGTCGGCGCGCTCATCCTGCTTGTGGGAACGCATTTTCTTCCCCAGATTCTGGCGGTCGCTCTGCCCCAGCGACGCGAGGAACAGAAAGAAATCCGGCAAGCCGCCAAAGAGATTCAAGAAGTCGCAAAGCCCATTCTGGAGGAAGCGAAAAAACCCGATGCTGACGAACTGACGAAGCGCATCGCCCAGAATGTGGAGCTGTACAACAAGCGCGCCCGCGAGGCGAAGATGAGCAAGCAGGAAGCCCTGCTGCGCTACAACGAGCTGATGGAAGAGGCTCGTAAACTGGAACAGCAAACCCAAAGGAAGCTGGAGCAGCTCCACCAGCAAACGCAGACCGCAGGCGAGCAACTGGCGAAGCTGACCCAGCAGCAGAACCCCGCCGAACTCAGCCCTGAACTGAAACAACTGATGCAGCAGATGCATTCTGAGCAGCAGAGCCTGCAGCAGCAGTTGCAGTCGGGCAAGGACACGCAAGGTAGACCGCTCGGTGCGGAGCAACGCGCCGCCCTCCAGCAGCAGCTGCAACGCTTGCAAGCCACGATGCAGGCAATGCGCAACCCTAATCAAGCCAATCTGCAAAGCCAAATGAGCGACCTCCAACGCCAGATTGACGCGCTGCAAAGACAGCTCCAGTCAGGCAAGGATGCAAACGGCAACCCGCGCAGCAAAGAGCAGATGGAACAGCTCCAAAAGCAACTGCAATCGCTCCAGCAGCAGCTGCGCGCCCTGCAACTCTCCAAAGAGGCGCAAGAGTTCATGCGCAAGCTGCAAGAGGCACTCCGCAACGACCCTGCCTTCAAAGAGGCGATGGAACATCTGCGCAAACTCGCGGAACAGATGCAGCAACTTAATCGTGAGACCGACCCTCAGCAACGCCAACTGAGCCAAGAGGAGATTGAACAACGGCTGCGGGAGCTGGAGAAACGCCTTGAGGAACTGGCGAAAAAGTATGACTCCGACGAGAAAATCCGTGAACTGGCACGGCAACTGCTGGAGCAAGTGAAACAAATGAAGGAACTCAGCCGTTGCCAAGGCGCATGCATGGGGTTAGGCATGGGTTCCTGCTTCGGCTTGGGCTTGGGTGCTGGTGGCACGAAGCAGAAGCAGGCGTGGGACAAAGGCGAATACTTCGGGCAGCCTGAACTATTCAATCAGGGCGATAAGCAGCCCGAGCTGAAAATCCCGATGAAAGACACTGCCGTCAGCGGGCAGCCGCCTCTGATTCCTGGCGCGGGTGACTACATGGATTTCGAAGCGCCGCCAACGCCTGGCAGCAGTTCTGTACCGCTCACTCAGGCGTTGCCCACCTACCAGAAGAAGGCGGAGCAGGCGTTGAGCCAGCAGAATGTGCCGCCTGCCGAGCGCAAGCGCGTGAAACGCTACTTCGAGTCGCTGCAAGGTGGCAAATAGCGCTTCCGATGCGCATCGAGTTCCACGCAGCGATTGATAGCACGCAGCGCCGTGCCCGCGAGCTTGTTGAACGGGGCAACCGTGCTTGGGATGCCGTCTGCGCTGACCACCAGACTGCAGGGCGCGGTAGGCAAGGCGCACATTGGTACGACACGCCCAACCAGAGCCTGCTGGTCTCGCTCATCCTGTGGGACATCCCGCTGCCAGAGCCTGTGGGCTTAGTCGGGCTGCTCGCCGCGTTAGCCGCAGCCCCCGCGCTGGAGGCGCATTACCCCGACCTGCCACCCGTGCAGCTCAAATACCCTAACGATCTCATCTTATGCGACCGCAAGCTGGGGGGCGTACTTGCCGAGATTGTGGAGCATACCGCGGTTGTGGGCGTTGGAATTAACCTGATGCAGAGTGAGTTCCCGCACGAACTGAGCAATCTTGCAATCTCGGTGCAGCAGGCGCGGCACGCGCTTACCCCGCCGTCGCGCAACGAGAACGGGAACGCCTCGCGTGCTGAACGCGCCGCGCTGATAGAAGCCATCTTCCAGAACCTGCTCCATCTGATGGTGCTTTGGCGCACGCATCCTGAGCAAGTTGTCGCTCTGTGGCAAGCCCGCGACTGCAGCGTCGGACGCCCCTATCAGGTTCAAGACCTGCCTTATAACACTGTCGGGGTCGCCCTCGGGGTAGAGCCAGACTTTCGCCTGCGCCTGCGACTCCCAGACGGCGCGGTGCATAGCACATACTACGCTTCCGCCCTCCCCGCCATCTAATACTAATCGGGGTTTCAAGTGCTACAGTACCCTCACCCCCTGACCGCCCTCTTCCAGAGGGCGAGGGAGAACTCGGCCCCCCTCTCCTCGCGGGAGAGGGGTTGGGGGTGAGGGTCAAAAAGAGAGCTTTTAACTTTTGAGGGACATACCAATCGGGGTTTCGAGCGTCGTTATGCCCTCATCCCCAGCCCCTCTCCCGCGTCGCGGGAGAGGAGAACCGTTATGGAGTAAGGGCGAGGTCACCTCGACCGTACACTCCCCCCTCTCACGCGGTGGGAGAGAGGGCAAGAGGTTGAGGGCACAACGACGCTTGGAAATCCCGATTACTATTAGGTAAATTTGCACACGAAATGGACACTCCGAACGGTTCCACTCGGATGCCCATCGTGGCGCGTTATGCGGCGGAGCAGGTGCGGGCGATTGCAATGCCAGTGGGCGGGATCGGCACAGGGTGCTTTGCGCTGGGCGGCGACGGCGCACTGCTGGACTGGCAGCTAATGAGCCGTCCCCATCGGGGCTGGCGACCGCCCTATGCTCACATGCTCTTGCGCGTGCAGCCTGCGGGCATGCCGCCATCTTTACGCGTGCTGGAGAGCCTTCATCGTCTTCAACTCGATGCCGATCACGGCGCTGCGGGCGCGCTCGCAGGGATACCCCGTATGCAACCGCTGGGGTTTGAGGCTGCCTACCCGTTCGGACGCGCCCTGCTGCACGACCCGACGCTGCCTCTGCGCGTTGCGATTGAGGCGTTCAACCCACTCATCCCCGAAGCCACCGACGATTCGAGCCTGCCGTTTGGCTTGCTGCAAGTGGTGCTGACAAACCTGTCGGAGACGCCGATGGAGGCGACGCTGGCGTTTGTGCTGAGCAACTTCATCGGCGACGACGGTGTGCAGCGCGATGGGCGTGGCAATCTCGTGGAGTTCGCCACCGCGCACGGCTGGCGTGGGGTGCTGATGCGCAAGGCGTCTGCTCAGCGCAGTCCTCGCTGGGGTGAGATTGCGCTGCTATGCGACGACTCGAACGCAGTGGCGGCGCGTCGCTGGGCATTTGAAGAACGCCGCGCGTGGGGTGGCGACCTGCTTGCGCTCATCGATACCCTCTTGCAACAGGGCGTGCTGCTTGACGCCGCGCCAGAACAGCCTTGCCCGCCCAGCGACGAGCGCAGCTGGCGCAGTTCGGTCTGCACCCGCCTACACCTGCCCCCCAACGGCGAGGCAACGGCGCGCTTCCTGCTCGCCTGGTGGTTCCCCTATCGCGACCTGCGCGAAATCGGCTGGTTCCAAGGCGAGGCGGATGGCGATTCAATAGTGCGCAACTATTATGCGACGCGCTTTGCAGGGGCACTCCAAGTCGCTGAGCATGTCATCCCGCGCCTGCCCGAACTCTGGACGCGCACCGCGCAGTTCGTGCAGTCGGTTATTCAGGCGCACACGGCGCCGTTTGCCGAATCCGCGCTGAACTGCCTTGCGGTACTGCGCAGCCCGACCTGTTTTCGGCTGGAAGACGGCACTTTCTGCGGTTTCGAAGGCTGCAGTGCAACGACAGGCTGCTGCCACGGTTCCTGCACCCATGTGTGGAACTACGAGCAGGCGACGCTCGCGCTGTTTCCCGATTTGCATCGCTCGATGCTCGAGGCGCACCTGCGCTACGGGCTGATGGACGACGGGGCGCAGCGGTTCCGCCTTGACCTACCGCTGGGTACGAACCAGCGGTCGCTCGCCGCCGCCGACGGACAGATGGGGCTTATCATGCGCGTGTACCAGCAATACCGACGCGATGGCGACCTGGACTGGCTGCGCCAGTTCTACCCGTGCGTCCAGCAGATGCTGGCGTTCGCGTGGCGCGAGGGCAGCTGGGACGCTGACCGCGACGGCGTGATGGAAAACGCGCAGCACAACACCTACGATATCGAGTTTTTCGGACCGAACCCGATGACAGGCGTGTGGTATCTGGCGGCGTTGCGAGCCGCAGCGGCGATGGCAGAGATAGTCGGCGACGCCGACTTCGCCGCCGAGTGCCATCGCCTCTCAGAGCAAGGCAGCGCATGGCTCGATACGCACCTGTTCAACGGCGAGTATTACGAGCAGCGCGTGCAAACGCCTGCCGCACCACCCCACCCCGCGACCTGCACGCTCAAGCCAATTCCCGACACCCTGCCCTACCAAATGGGCAAGGGCTGCCTGATTGACCAGCTCACGGGGCAATACAAGGCGAACCGCGCCCAGTTAGGCGATCTGCTGCCGCGCGAGCATATCGTAGCAGCGTTGCGAGCCATCTACCGCTACAACTTCCTGCCACGCATGCATGAGCATTACAACAACCTGCGTGTGTACGCGACGGGCGACGAGGCGGGCGTGGTGATTTGCACATACCCGCGCGGCGAGCGTCCCGAACAGCCCCCTGTCTACTGGGCAGAATGCTGGACAGGGCTGGAATACATGTTCGCACGGTTGCTGCTGGACTATGGCTTACGCGAGGAGGCGTTGCAAGTGGTGCGAGCCGTGCGCGCCCGCCACGACGGAACAAAGCGCAACCCCTTCAACGAACCCGAATGTGGCAGCTACTATGTGCGCAGTATGGCAGCGTGGTCTCTGGTAGAGTAATCAATTCCGCGAGTGTGAAATCGTACCGAACTCAGTGCGACAAACGCGGGCAGGTGGGTCTTCGCAGCGCGAAGGTACAATCGAAGACGAGCATTCGGAGGCAACTGCGATGCTGGAATTCAGACAGATACAGATTAACCTGAACGCGCCTGTCGGGCCGCTGAACGATGTGCGGCGCGCGCGGATTATGGAAGCAGTTGGGGAGGGGTTCAATCCGCAGCCAGTGCCCATCGCGGGGGCGCTCGCGCTGGTGAACCCGATTGCCCGCGAGGCAATCTTTCTCAACGAGAGCCAGATCCAATACACCTGCGACGGCATGCCCCCGCAGTTCTCGCCTGCGCGGGTGGAGACGCTTCTGGGGGCAATCCGCGACACACTGCTACTGGACGACCGATTCCCGATGATTCTGCAAGTGATTGCCCACCAAGACGCGCACGGCTCGGCGTTCGAGAAGACCGTCGAGGCGTTCACGCCGATTCCACCAAATACG
>JANXCK010000173.1 GCA_025060055.1 Fimbriimonadales bacterium
GCTGAGCTTCCAGTCCATCAGCACCATCACGGTAGCGATGCCGATAATCATCAGCAAGTTCAGCGCAATCGTGGGCGCGCTGTTCACAATAAAATCGTACAAAGCGTCGGTGTCGCGCGTCACGCGGCTCATAATCGAGCCTGTCTGACGCTTGTCAAAGTAGCTCAGCGAGAGCCACTGCAGGTGCTGATAGAGCTTGGAGCGCAGCATGAACGAGATTTCGCTGCCCAGCCATGCGTTCAGCCGACCGCGAATGATGTTCACGCCCGTACCGAACAAGCGGATGCCAATCAGCCCGCCCAGCAGCCACAGAAACAGGTGCGCGTTCGAGCGGGGCACCAGCACCTCGTCGATCAGAATCTTGGTCAGGTACGGCGGGGTCAGTTCGACGGCAGCCGCCACCATCGCCAGCAGGGTGGACAACCCCATGTATTTCCAGTAGGGGCGCACCAAATTCATCAGGCGCACCAGCACCTGCCCCTGCGAGCGGCACGCAGGGCACGACACACAGTCTTCGGGGATGGGGCGACCGCACTTTTCGCACACCAGCTGTTTCTGCTCGAACGGCGGTGGCTCCTCGCCCTTGAGCATCGCTTCTATGCGCATGCGGGCTTGCCCAAACAGGTAGCCCAGCGCGCTGCTGTAGCGGATTAGCTCAATCACGCGCCCGTCTTTGAGTCGCACCTCCAACGCTGACGCGCCCACCAGCTGCGTCGTGCGCACCTGCTCCACCTCGCTTAGGGGAATCGCGAGGTGTATCGCCACATACGGCGCAGTTCCGTTGGCGTGTGCCACGCCGTTCGCGTAAGCGGCGCCGTTCTGGCTGTGGTTCTTGCGCAGCCACGGCAGGCGCGCACTGGTGCTGGTTTCAACGGGCGTGTGGTCGACGCGCAGGGTCAGCAGGGTGTCGTTCGCCAGAACGAGCCAGCTTTCGCCGAACCGCCCCTCTGGCGACAGGTCGGACGCTAAGGCAAACTCGATCTCCGTATTGCCCATCCTTTGCTCGACGGCGGCGCGTACAAATTCGGGCAGCCGTCGGTGCGGCGTGTCCATACTCCCGTATTATACCTGAATTGATGATTAAGAAGGGGTAAAATCGGTGGCGAGGTAGCTCTGGAGCAGTTTCGGACGCAGCCCGCACGACACTCGCTGACGGATGAGCAACTCCGCCACGAAGTCATCTATTGTGTCTAAGACAAAAAAAGACCCGAGCGCTTTGGAATCGCCCTTTTTAGAGCCACCTTCCCACGAGCGTCGCTTCGAAGCTTTTGGAGCCTTGACCGACGTTGCCGCCGATCCGTAGGCGCCTTATCACTCTCGAGTGAGCGCTCGCGTTCGGGAGGTTCCTATCTGCTGCTTGCGGTTGCCTTTGCTGGGGCGCAGGCTTCCGCATTACTCCTCGCTGTCCCAATTGTGCGCCACTTGCGTGGCGCATGCGGGCTTTGCAAGGCTCCCAACAGCAGGGGCTTTCCCGCTGCACTCGGGTCACGCCGTTGGGTTCCCCCAACGACACCCTAATTATAGCACATCGAGGGTGGATTTGTCAAGGGGTTAAGGGGATTTTAAGGCAAATTCGGGGGGAAATTGGGGGGAATTCTCGATGGGTTCGAGATAGGGAGCCTTCTGGTGACCCCAGGGGGATTCGAACCCCCGTCCTCCAGGATGAGAACCTGGCGTCCTAGACCGCTAGACCATGGGGCCACCAAGCAACCTGTATGATACCCAAACCGCCTGTTCCTTGTCAAGGGGTTATACCAATCGGCGTTTCAAATGTCGTTGTGCCCTCACCCCCAATCCCTCTCCCGCGTGGCGGGAGAGGGGAGGCCGCCCCCCTCTCCCACGCGGTGGGAGAGGGGGCAGGGGGTGAGGGCAACACGGCGTCTGAAACGGCGATTGGTATTATAGGTTCCCGCGCAGCGCTTGCTCGCGCTCAATCGCCTCGAATAGCGCCTTGAAGTTGCCTTTGCCGAACCCTCGCGAACCGTGTCGTTCAATCACCTCAAAGAAGAGCGTCGGGCGATCCTGCACCGTCTTCGTGAAGGTCTGTAGCAAGTAGCCCTCCTCGTCACGGTCTACCAAAATACCCAGCTCGGCAATCGTGCGCAGGTCTTCCTCGATTTCACCGACGCGCCTGGGCACCTCCTCGTAGTAGGTTTGGGGCACGTAGATGAACTGCATCCCGCGTGCTTTAAGGTGGCGTACTGTATTGATGATGTCGTCCGTGAGCAGAGCGATATGTTGCACGCCAGGACCAGCGTTGTATTCCAAGTACTCTTCAATCTGCGACTTGCGTCGCCCTTCCGCTGGCTCGTTGATGGGCAACTTAATCTTCCCGCGCCCATCTTGCACCACCTTCGACATCAGCGCGGAGTATTCGGTGCTGATGTCCTCATCGGAGAAATGCACCAGTAGCTCAAAGCCCATAATCTCACGGTAGAAGTCCACCCAGTAGTTCATCTTGCCCAGCTCCACATTCCCCACGATATGGTCAATCTCTTTCACGCCTATCGGCTCGCCAGGGATAAACATCTCTTTATAGCCGGGCATGAAGGTTCCTTTGTAGCGGTCGCGGTTGACGAACGAATGAATCACATCGCCGTAGGTGTGGATAGCGGCGAGATGCACTTCTCCATCGTCGTCCTTGAGGATGGTCGGTTCTATGGCTCCTTGCGCGCCGCGTCGCACCGCCTCGCTGTAGGCACGCTCTACATCGTCCACCTCAAACGCGATGTCGCGCACGCCATCGCCGTGCTTCACCAGCCAATGTGCAAGGGGATGGTCTTGCTTGTAGGGCGCGGTGAGGACAAAGCGGATTTCATTCTGCTGCAGCACATAGCTGGCTTCTTGACGATTGCCTGTCTCCAGCCCAGAGTAGGCAATTACATCGAACCCGAACAGCGTGCGATAGTAGTAGGCTGCTTGCTTCGCGTTGCTCACGAAAAAGCGCACATGGTCAATGCGCCGAATCGGCATAATATCTCGCATAGTTCGTACCTCCTTCGTTGCAGGTGGCAGGAGTATACCTGTTTTTGGGAAGGCGCAGGCAATCGGCATCACAATCGTCATAAGGAAAGGGAACCGAGTACACGGTTGCCTGAGTAATTTCTCCATCAGGAGGGAGCGTATGAGACCTTTTGCAAAACTGGGCGTGGCACTCGGAGTGCTGAGCGCACTTTCCTCTTTGAATGCTGACACGGGCAAAGCCGCCTTTGTTATCTCCACGACTCGCGAATCGATTGCGCTGACGATTTACGACCAGCACTTTGCGCTGGTTAGCGAGAATCGTCCCCTATCGCTGAAGGCAGGCGCGAACACGATTGTGCTGCAAGCGATTTCCCCGCTGATTGACTCCAGTTCGGTACTGCTGCGCTGGGACGCCCGTTCTGTGCTTCGCCCCGAAATCGTGGCACACGGCTATGACATGGGCGTGCGGGACACTGACGAGTTGCTGCGCCGATACATCGGCAAGAGCGTGCGCGTGCGCCGCTATAACAGCGAAGGCAAGCCTGCGGGCGACTTGGAAGGGGTGTTAGTGAGTGCCGATGAGAAAGGGATTGTCATCGCAGGTGTAGACACGGCGCGGGATGTGCCCTCCAACGGGCTGCATGTCAATCCGCAGGGCGTGCTGATTTTACCTGACACGGGGGATGACCCAACCCTGCCCGCCCTGCGTGTACAAGTGCAGTCGCCCCAGACCGGCGAGGCGACGCTCAGCACCAGCTATATGACGGGCGGTCTGGACTGGGACGCCGATTATATCGCCGTACTGCACGGCAACTCGCAGATGCAGCTACAACTGTGGGCGACGGTAACGAACCAGACGGGGCTGAGTTTCCCCGAGGCGCGGCTGACGCTGGTCACTGGTGCGCAACCGCCCGAGTCGGTTCGCACTCTAACGCTGGAGTGGATGGGAAAGCGTGCTGTGGAACTCGGTTTCGCAGGAGCGCGTCCGCAGATGCTGGGTGCGCCTCGACCGCTGGGGGAGCTGTATTCGTATCCTGTAGCGCGTGTCGTGTCGCTGAGCGATTCGCAACAAAGCCGTGTATTGCTACACGAAGCGTTGAGCGTGCCCGTGCGTAAGCGGTATGTTTACCGTGCCCCTATCCTTGTGCCAGGTGGCGCGTCCCCAATAAGTAGGGATGCATACCGCACTCAGGCGGAGATTGTGCTGGCGTTCGAGAACCGCAAGGAGCATGGTCTGGGGTTGCCGCTGCCGCAGGGCAGCGTGCGCCTCTATGGGCAGGGCGCGAACGGCACGCTCCAATATCTGGGCGCAGGCAACTTGCCCGCAGTGCCTAACGGCGGACGCACCGAACTCAGCTTCGGACGCGCATTCGATCTTGTAGGCGAGTGGCTGCCCCTCAAGCAAACGGGGGGCGCGAAGGGCAAAACCCTCTACGAGGTGCGAATCACCTTGCGCAACGCTAAACCGCAACCTGTGGACATTCAGGTCGTGCAGCCGTTCAGCGGCGCGTGGCGTATCGTGCAGTCCACTCACAGCCACACGCGCCTGTCGGCAACCGCGGCGCAGTGGACGGTTCGCGTGCCCGCAAACGGCACGGCGCAGGTGCAGTTCACGGCGGAGATACGCGCGTTGTAATAATAAGTGCTTCCCAGATGAAATCGTTGCTTTATCAGGGCGCGCACGGGGGCGCGCCCCTACACCAACGCGGTAGGGGCAGCCCCCTGTGGCTGCCCTGTAAAGGAAGACGATTTTATATCGGAGGCACTTATTATCACACAAATTTGCACCCCTCTCCTATCTCGCAGAAGAGGGGTGAGGGCTAAAGATCTCGACTCGCACCCAGTTCACTTCCTGCGTCGGCGCAACGCCAGCAGGCTCACCAGCCCTGTGCCCAGCGCAATCATGCTGGCAGGTTCAGGAACCAGCACCGTAAAGCTCTGGCTGAAGGTCTGGTCATACAGCGTGGCAGTGCCCGCCAAGCTGGCGAAGTTGTCGCGATAACCCTCGTGGAGCACCTGCACGCGCAAGTTGATTTGGTAGAGGGTGTTATTCGGGTCGCTGCCGATGAACAGCGTGTAGCTGTCCCCCACGCTGCTGACGGATCGGTTGACAGTGCTGTCGAACTGGCTCCAATCAACGAACGCCTGATCGACATCGGTGTAAAACGGATTGCCGTTTTTGAGAATGCTGAGCGTGGTGCGCACCAGCAGGCGATCCGAGTGCGCTGAAGCAATGTTGCCGAACAGGGTAAACCCGATTATCGGGCGTGCGCCCGTCACTGCGCCCGATGCCCAGCTGAAGGTCACATTCGGAAACGCCAGCGGGTCGATGTTGCCGCCACCCCACAGATAGGGCGCGAGATTCGGCTGCACAGGACTGGGACCTGATACGAGGTTCACCATCGCTGCGTTGCGAAACTCGACATCGGCGCGGGCCTCAGCGGAGGCAGTGAGTGAGTTATCGTTCGCCGCTGCACGCAATCCAAATGTGTGTCCCGAACCGACCCAAGTGCCGAACACGACCACGCCAGGCTGATTGACAGGTCCCAGTAGATTGCCTCGGTCAAGTGGTAGCTGGTACTGCGAGTCACCTGTGCGCCGAAAACCGTTTCCTGCCGCGAACACCAGACGCCCAAACGGGTCGCCCCCGAAGAAGTTCACCAGTCGTATGCGCACGGCAGCGGTAGTAAAGATGATATCGTTATTGGCATAGATACGACCTGTCGGGGCGGGCATAGGGACGCCATTTCCGATTGCGCCTGCATTCCACGGCGAGCGGAAGCCTGTATCCGCTCCAGGAAAGCTGTCGCGCTGATCGTAAAAGAGGACTGCGCCTTGCGCATATCCACTTGCGGCTACTAATGCGCTCGCTACCAGCAGCAAGCTCCAGCGCATGCTTGCGTGTCTCATGCAATTCACCTCCGAAAGTTGGCATGAGGAAGGTAGCTGCGCAGCGCCTTCCACCTATCAGAGACTCATGCGGATGCGAAAAGCGGACACAGGGGTCGTGAGAATCGACTGAACAGGCGTTCAGGGCACGCCATCAGGTACACTTATAACGCTATGGCACGCACACGGGGGACGGTTCTCGTAGCCATGAGCGGGGGCGTGGATAGTTCAGTTGCAGCAGCCCTTCTCCAAAAGCGTGGCTACGAGGTG
>JANXCK010000127.1 GCA_025060055.1 Fimbriimonadales bacterium
GCGCATGGACGAGACCATCGAGAAAGGAATGCCCGCAGAGGTGTGCGCTCGCCACATCGTGAACGCCCTCCACAAGCGCAAAGAGGAGGTCTACATCGCGCGCTACGAGAAAATCGCGCTTTATCTCAAGCGGTTTGCGCCAGGACTGTTTTCCAAGCTGATTCGGCGGGCGAAGGTGGCATAAATTAAGCAGCGCCGGGAGTGGGCGTTCCCGGCGCTGTGGGTGTAGGGCGCGTGCGTGGGAGGGATATAAAGCGTTGGCTAAGATGCCTGCTGGAGGCGCTGGGCGAACCGACGCCCCGCATCGCCGATTCGCGCCAGCGACCCCCTACGCGCGATTTGCGCCCCGCATCGCAAACCGCGCTGTGCAGGAGGAGGTACAGGCATGCGAACTGTGTCCACCTGCTCCTGCCCCGCTTGCGTGGCGGCTTTGCGAACCGTTTCAGGCAGCATCGTCCCAGTCCTCTATCCCCTTAGACAGCTCGATCCGCTTTGCAGGTTCCGCCGAACCGTAGTCCCAGTTGTCGCAGTCCAGCCTTCGGCAATACAGCATCCGCTGTATCCGTCCGTCCGCCAGCTCCACATCCGCGATGTCCGCGAAGCGACACCGCGTGCAGAGTTCTGGTTCCAGAAGGCGCACCACCTTCAACTCGCGCTTCGACATAACCGACCCTCACTTTGGGTGTTCGGAAGGCGTTGCCCACCAAAGGCTATTATCGGAAGTTGGACGACGAGAATGCAGGGGTAGGTTCCGAATAAATCTACGGGGTTTGCTAATCTTTTGGGAACGGCTTCAGCCGTCGGGTGTGGCGGGCTGTTCCTTGAGCAGACTCTCGGAAGCGTCTGGCGACACCTGACAGTTTCTGAGTGCCTGCGCGGTGTCTTCAGGCAGGGTATCGTTGATAAACACGCCTGCGCCCGACTCGGAGCCTGCAAGGAACTTGAGCTTATCGCGTGTGCGGTAAGGCGGGTAGAACTCGATGTGGAACTGCCAGTAGGGGTGTTCCGCGCCGTCGGTAGGGCGCGGGTGCTGCGCCATAATGTAGGGCATCGAGAAGCCCCAAAGCGCGTCGTAGCGTTGCAGCGTATCTTTGAGAATCCACGCCAGTCCGATGATTTCGGCATCCGTCAGGTCTAATAGGTCGCGGCGCGGCGCCTCAGGCACTAAATACACTTCGTAGGGGTATCGCGCGAAAAACGGCACGAACGCAACCCAGCCCTGCCCCCGCTGCACAATCCGCCTGCCGTCTTCGAGTTCATAGCGCACAATCTCCAGCAAGAGATTACCGCCCGTCGCGGCGTGGTGGCGGCGCATAGCGTCCAGTTCGCGTTCTAGCTTGGGCGGGATGAAGGGATAAGCATAAATTTGCCCATGCGGATGGCTCAGTGTCACGCCGATTTCGCGCCCCTTATTCTCGAAGATGAACACATACTGCACTTCGGAGCGTGCGCCCAACTCCGCATAGCGGTCACGCCAAACATAAATCAGCTGCTCAATGCGTTCCAGGGATAGCTCCGCGAGGGTCGTGTCGTGGTCGGGCGTGTAGAGGACGACCTCACAGACACCGTAGGCGGGTTGCACGGGCGAGAAGGGCGTGGGCGCCACAGCAGGCGTCGGCGGCTCACGCTGCAACGACGGGAAGCGGTTCTCAAACACCACGATCTCATACGAGGGTTCAGGCACTTCCGTTGGCTCGCTGCGAGGGCGCGTGGGGCAGAGCGGGCAATACTCTGGTGGCGGGTGGAAAGTGCGCTCCTGACGATGGGTCGCCGTAATGACCCACTCCTGCAGCAGCGGATGCCAGCGCAACTCGGACATAGACCGACAAGAGGATACCTTGCGCTGCCTTGCTCAGTGAGACTGCTCAGGCACGAGTTCGATGATGCTCAGCTCAGGTCGGGTGTACCAGCGCGGGACGGAGCGCCCGTGCGTCACTCCGCTGGTGATATAGACCCAAGTGTTGCCCTCGCGGTACAGCCCGTAGGGATGGCTCGTGCCGTACCGAGTTTTGGGGATGTAGCTGCGCCCGAAGAGCTGCTGCGCAGCGCGATGAGCCATCACAGGCATCCACACCTGCCCTGCATGCGTGTGCCCTGCCACAATCAGCGTGGCGCGACCCCGATAAGGACTAAGCACCGCATCGGGATTGTGCGAGAGCAGAATCACAGGGTGGGTGGGCTTTGCGGGAACGCCGCGAAATGCCTTTGCCCAGTCGGGTTTCTTGAACCAAAGGTCATAAATGCCTACTAAGGTGAGCGGGGTTCCGTTTTTGCGCACAGTCAGGTTCTCCTCGCGCAGCACGCGCACACCCGCTTGCTCTAAGGTACGAATCACGGCGTCTTTGCCCGACCAGTGGTCGTGGTTGCCCAGCACGGCGTAGACGCCCAGTGGCGCGCGTGCGCCTGCCAAAGCGCGTGCGAGGTACGGCAAGCCGTGATGGGTATGCACATAGTCGCCTACTAGCAGGATAAGGTCGGGCTTTTCCGCGAGGGCGCGCTGCAGACAGGCACGCGCATGGCGCATGCTGGCTTCGTCGGTCAGGTGGAAATCACCCAGCACGGCGATACGAACAGGCTCGTGAACAGGCGCAGGAAGCGCAAGATAGCGCACGCGCGTCCATCTGCCCACTACGAACCCACCCAGCAGCACCAGCAGCCCCGTTAGCCCCACCGCAACGCCCCAGCTCCGCCTCGACATCGCCGAGATTATACCAGACAAGAAACAGGGAAAACCTGCCTGTTGGTTTGCCAACCCCCTTGCAATTCTCGACATCGCTATCAGGTACACTAAGCCAGCATCACAATCGGGGTGTGTGGTCTACCCGTCTACACAGTCCCGGAAGGAGGTTAGCATGAACACGGGTAAAGTCAAGTGGTTCAACGACCAGAAAGGCT
>JANXCK010000232.1 GCA_025060055.1 Fimbriimonadales bacterium
GAGGGTAAGGGCGTGCTGCTTATCACGGGGCACTTCGGTAACTGGGAGCTGATGGCGCGGTATTTGTGTCTGCGGGGCTATCCGATTGCCGTGATTGCCCGCGACGCCGACGATCGGGGCGCGACGGAGCTTATCACGGCGCTGCGCGAGCGCAGTGGCTACAAGGTGTTCCCGCGCGGCAACGCGGCGCGCCTGGTGCTACGCGCCCTGCGTGCTAACGAAGCCGTCGGCATCCTGCCCGACCAGAACGCAGGCGATGTGTTTGTGGAGTTCTTCGGGCAGAAGGCGGGCAGCGTCGCGGGTCCGGCTGTGTTCCACCTGCGCACAGGCGCGCCCCTTGTGCCCCTGTTCAACGTGCGCCAGCCAGACGACCGCCACCGAGTGGAAATCCTGCCCCCGATGCACTTCGAGCCGACGGGAGATGCTCAGGCTGACCAGCAGCGCATTATGCAGGCGTTGCACGATGTGCTGGAAGGCTATGTGCGTCGCTATCCTGACCAGTGGCTCTGGCTGCACGACCGCTGGAAATCGGGGCGCAAACTGCAACGGGCGCAGGTATACTGATGTCGCGCCATGGATGCTCCCAGCGACGCGCTCGTTCGATGGCGACTCATCTTAGGCAGTCGCGCTGAGCAAGCAAGCCCCGCTTTTGGGCTGAGGGGCAAGGAGGAGGCAAGCGAGCAACTCCCGCTGAAGTCCGTTCTGCCCGCAGGGATTGCCCTCACCGAACTCGATCGCGCGCTCAGTTTCGTGTACGACAGCCACGAGCGATTCGGTGGCACGGGCGACTCTCGACCGTATATCCCGCAGTGGCTGGAGCAGATGCGTGCCCTGTTCAATCAGTCCACGCTGGCGATGGTGCAGCGCGACGCCTTCGAGCGCACAGGGCTAACCGAACTGCTGCTGCAACCCGAAATCCTGCCGCAGCTACAGCCCGATGTGCAGCTCGTCGCGACGATTCTCAGCCTCAAGGAACAGATTCCCGACACAGTCAAACAGGCGGCACGCGAGCTGATTCGGGGCGTGGTGGAGCAACTGCGCCGCAAACTCGAACTCCAAGTGGTGCAGACGGTGATGGGCGCGCTGCAGCGCAACCGCTACTCGCCCATCCGCTCCGCACGCAACCTCGACTGGCGACGCACGCTCAAAAGCAACCTCAAGAACTACTTACCCGAACGCAAAACCATCATCCCCGAACGGCTCTACTTCTGGGCGAACGAAAAACGCTTCCGCGATTGGCAAATCGTCATTCTCGTTGACCAAAGCGGCAGCATGGCGAACTCCGCCGTCTACTCCAGCATTATGGCGAGCATTTTCGCCTCGCTGAGCGTGCTGGAGACGCACCTGGTGGTGTTCGATACCAGCGTTGTTGACCTCACGCCGTATCTCAACGATGACCCCGTGGAGCTGCTGTTCAACCTGCAGTTGGGTGGCGGCACGGATATCGCACAGGCAGTGACCTACGGCGCACGCTTGGTTAAGCGTCCCGAAAAGTGCATCTTCGTGCTGATTACGGACTTGTACGAGGGCGGCAACGAGCAGATTCTGCTGGAGCAGCTGCGTGCGCTACGCGAAGGCAAGACGCAGGTGCTGTGCCTACTGGCACTGGAGGATGGTATCCCGACGTATAATAAGCCGCTGGCGCGACAGGTCGCCGCGCTGGACATCCCGACCTTCGCTGCCACGCCTAATCGCCTGCTGGAAGTGATGGAGCAGATTTTGAAGGGGGTGAGCCGCTGAATGGAGCCGATGCGCTTGGAAGCGGTACGCGCCTTGTGCGACCTCAGCGTATATCACAACGCGGAGCAGATTGCCGCAAGCGACCAGTTACTTCATCTGGCGCGTTCCGACACGACGCTGTACGCCCAAGTGCAGGGCAGCAAGCCTTACACAGTGCGGATTGAGTTCAAAGAGGGCACACCGAAAGCGAAATGCACCTGCCCTGCTGCGCGGTTCAGCAAGTTCTGCAAGCACGCGATTGCCGTGCTGATTGTATGGGCGCAGTCGCCAGAGCGGTTCGTGTACGGTCAGCAGACGCAGACTGAAGAGCCGCCCAAGCCCACAGCGCGCGGAGGCAAGCGCGCTGCGAAAGCGACCGTCGAGCGCACCGATTTGCAGGCGCAGAGCATTCAGCAAACCCTCAAGCTGGCGCAGGAGCTGGCGGAGCGTGGGTTAGCAGGCTCTCACGCCGCTTTTCTGGAGCAGCTGCGGGCAACTGCAGCGAACCTCCAGTCGCTCAAGACGCGCCGCCTGCAGCAAGCCGTCGAGTACCTCGCGCGGCTCATCGAGGACTCACGCGACACGCCAGTCGGTGAGGAGCGCTATGCACGCGCCTTGCTACGACTGTGGCTCACTGCCCGCGCTGTTGAGGAGCATTTCGCGGAGCGACGCTCCCTGCCCGATGAACAACTCGAAGAGATGCTGGGACGCACTTGGCGCGATAAAGACCTACAGCCGCGCGAGAACCTGCGCCTGCTCGAACTCGCCTACGAGAACATCCAGCTCCCCACAGGCTTTCGGCTGGACATCAGCCACTTGATTGACTTGGATTCGGGCGAGCTGCTGCGTGAAATCAAGATTGCCCCGTTGAACGCGCCGACACGCGAGGCGCAAGCGTACAAGCCCGCGCGCCCAGAGCCGTTTCTGGCGACACGCGTCGGAATCTATCCGGGCTACGCGCCCAAGCGCGTGAAGCTCTACGAGACACTGCCCCTCCACGAGCCGCGCGCCTCACTGATGGAGCAAGCGGTGCGGCATGCGCACACGCGCTGGCAGCCGCTGGTCGCTGCGTACCTGCAGCGGATTGCCGACCCGTTTGCGCCGCGTGAGTTGCCGTGCCTCGTGCGGTTCGAGCAGATCGTGTGGCAAGCAGGCAGCGTGTGGCTGGCAGATGCGGACGGTCATCTGCTACCCCTCATGGTGGAGACGATGCCGCTGCGTCTGCACGAACCCGACGCACCACAAGAGGCGCTGCCCACGCCGAGCGCTGAAGCAGTGGTTGCATTTATGATGACGGCACACCCCAACAATGTTCCCTTCGAGGCAGCCCTGCTGCGCCATACTTGGCAGGCGCTGTTCGGCTACTTGGAAGGCGAGGACACCGTGTATTTGCGCCCCATCAGCGGGTTGCACGAGCGCGGCGTCGCGCCCCTGCTGTTTGGGGTTCAGCAGCGGTGAGCTGCTGGTAATACGCGCAGCACTCCCGAAGGGGGCACTCGGCGCAGCGCGGGTTCTGCGCCTTGCAAATCGCGCGCCCGTGCCGAATCAAGGCGACGTGGAAGCGGTACACCAGCGGCTCAGGCACAATCGCCTCCAGCGCGTCGTGTGCTTTCGCCTCTCCCAGCGACTTGGCGACCAGACCCAACCGCCACGAGACGCGAAACACATGCGTGTCCACAGGAATCACAGGACGCCCCATCGCAAAGCATAACACAATCGCGGCGCACTTGGGACCGATGCCCGGCAGGCTCATTAGGAACTGGCGCGCCTCAGAGGTAGGCAGCGTGTCAAGCCAATCCAAGCTGTATTCGCCGCGTGTGGCGTAAATCGCCCTCAGCACCGCTTGGATGCGCGGCGCCTTCTGGTTCGCTAATCCGCCTGAGCGAATGGTCTGCGCTAACTCCTCAACAGGTGCGTCCGCCACCGCTTGCCAAGTGGGGTAGCGTGTGCGCAGCTGGCGATAGGCGCGGAATGAGTTCGCATCCGAAGTATGCTGCGAGAGAATGCAGTGAACCAGCTCTTCCAGCGGGTCATGGCGTGGCTGCCATTCGGGGACGCCATACAGCGCCTCTAAACGGGACACGATTTCACTGATGGGCAACTGCATAGCCTCTGAGTCTACCCAAGAGGCATGCGTGCCTGCGCTGTGAATTGGCTCATCGTCGCGTCAGCGCCCTCGCCGACAGCACACACGGTACGATGGCGTCCACGCCATCGGCTCGCGACGGCAGGATGCCGTCGTACCGTAGCGTCGGCGTCTCGTCGACGCCCTTTCGTGGCACGGGCTTCCAGCCCGTGCAGCGTCGCACGGACAGTCATGTCCGTGCTACTGGCTTGGACACGACTGTCCAAGCCACTTTACGCTTAGGTGAGACGCCCAAGCCACGCGCGTCGGCGAGACGCTGACACTATCGCAGAAGCAAATTTCAGGGACTACACTCCCCTTGCCTCTCTCCCCGCATGCAGAGAGGGGGTGAGAGGATTGGCTAAGGCGTAGGTTGCCTAAAACTTGTCTACCTCCGCTGGAGTTTGAGGCAAGGGAATGTATCTATAGCCAGCTACCTCCTTCGGTTCGAAGTCGTGCCGTGTATGCGCAGTTTGAAGCCGTTGCTGTGCGCCTGATAGGGCGCGTACATCCCCCACAGGTGCGCGGGCAGGATGGTGTATTCGCCCGGCGTCTCGGCGCGCACCAGCAGCGTGTAGCGGTAGCCGTCGCCTTTCTGCCAGTATTGGCGGAACGCGACCGCCCGATCGTCCCGAATCTCCTCGTGGGCGTACTCCCACCACCAAGCGTTCAGGAACGCCTCGGTGTCGAACGGGGCGCAGCCTGCGGCGAAGGGCGTTTCCAGCACAGTGTAATCGATGCGCGAGACTTTCTGTGGCA
>JANXCK010000275.1 GCA_025060055.1 Fimbriimonadales bacterium
TCTAAGCCCGCCACGCCCAAAGGCAAGGCGCGGGCGTAGAACAGCCCCACCCTGAATGAAGACCGCAATTATCGGCGGCACGGGAGTGCAACGCTTGCCGGGCTGGACTCTGCAAGCAGAACGCGTCGTGGCGGAAGGCATATGCTGGTACGAAGGCGCGTTGAACGGCGAGCCAACACTCCTGCTGCCGCGCCATGCCAAAGGGCACACTGTTCCCCCGCACCGCATTCCCCACGCCCGCCATGTGCGCCTGCTCAAAGAGCACGGGGTGCAGGCAGTGCTGGCAACCGCTGCCGTTGGCTCGCTGCGCCACGACTGGACGCCCGGCACACTGGTCGTTCTCAGCGATTTTCTCGACTTCACGCGACAAGTGACCACGCTGTACGACGAACAGGTCGTCCACACCGATTTCAGCGAGCCGTTCTCACCCCTGCTGCGTCATGCACTGTTGCACGCAGCGCAGCAACTGAACATCCCCGTACAGCCTCAGGGCGTGTATGTGTGCGCTCCCGGACCGCGCTACGAAACGCCCGCCGAAATCCGAATGTTCCGAATGTTTGGGGGCGATGTGATTGGGATGACAGTCGTGCCTGAGGCAGTGCTATGCCGTGAGGCAGGCATCCACTACGCCGCTCTCGCCGTCGTTACGAACTTGGGCACAGGGCTGAGCGAGCAGCCACTCACGCACGAAGAAGTCACAGCAGTCATGCAGGGCGCAACGGAGCGAATCGCTCAACTGTTCACGCTAACACTGCGCCAGCTCAGGGCGACCCCACTGTAGTATAATTCGCGCACGATGAGCGGGTTGTGGGGTGCTGTGGAAGCAGCGTTCCAGCGTCTGGAGTCGCAGTCGGGCTTCGAAACGCGCCCTGTGCAGCGCCAGATGGCGCAATTTGTGTGCGAGCGGCTGGAGAGTCGCACCTCGGGGCTGGTGGAAGCCCCGACGGGTGTGGGCAAAAGCCTCGCCGTGCTGCTGCCAGCGATTGCCTATAGCCTCCAGACGAAGCGACGCATCGTGATTAGCACCTATACGAATGTGCTGGCGGAGCAATATTGGCACAAAGATGTGCCGCTGGCGCTGCGTTTGTTCCCAAATGCGCCTGCAGCCGCCTTAGCGATGGGGCGTAGCCGCTACGCCTGCCTCGACGCCATCCGAGGCAACGCGCTCAGGCGTGCCACGCCCGAAATGGTGAAGTTTCTCCACGAGTGGACGGGTATCGCGCAGGAAGGCACGGACACCGAGCTGAGCGAGTTCCTGCGGCGCAAGGGTGTCCCGTCCGCGCTGATGCGTAGCGTGTGGGAGCTTGTGGCGACCCCGCCTGCTTGCCGTGCGCGTGTATGTCCGTACTACCAGCTCTGTTTTTACTACAAGGCGCGACGGCGCGCTGCCCAAGCGGGCATTGTCATCACCAACCATGCCTTCGTGCTGACTGACGCCCTCGTGCGCGCCGCCTCTAACGAGCAGGCGTCCTTGCTGGATGAGTACGACTTCCTGATTGTGGACGAGGCGCACGACCTGCTGGAGGCTGCCAGCAACACACTGGAGTTCGCCCTCGATGCGTCCCTGCGCGACTCACTAACTGCCTACGCTGCCACGATGAGCAACCAAATCAACGATGCGCTCCAGAGCGAGCAGCCGCCGCTGGGGTTCATAATGTCAGTGCAGAGGCTGGTGGAGGAGTTCGCGCGGCGGGTACGCGAGACGCTGGAGCAAGTGGCTTTCCCCGACTTGCCGCGCGAGGGGGTTGCTACGCGCGTTGCCCCATCGGAGCTGGCGCAGGCGCCCGCGCTCGCCGCCGCGTTCCGTGCCGACCTGCACGAGCGCGTGGCGCACACAGCGAACGCCCTGCATCAAGAAATCACCGCCCTCCTGCGCGAAACGGAACAGACCTACCGCGACCAAAAAGGGCAACTGACCGAGAAGCAGCGCGACGCCGTCGAGGAGATACTGACGCAGTTCCGCTACGGTTTCGAGCAGACTGCGCAGAGCCTGAGCCGTTTAGCTGAGCCAACAGAAGGTGTCTGCTGGGTCGAGCCGACTGAGCAGGGCTGGAAAGCGTGCTATGAACCACTGGTTTTGGCGAACTGGCTGCGCGAGCAGCTTTGGCAACGCCGTCCCGCCCTGCTGATGAGCGCGACGCTCACTGTAGATGGCAGCTTCGAGTTCTTCGCGCAGCAACTCGGCTTGGAGACACCGCACCAGCTTCAGCTTCCGCCCGTGTTCGACTACAGTCGTCAGTGTGCGCTGTACCTACCGCCGATAGGCGCAATCCCTGACCCGCCGCAGAGCGTTCTTGCCGCAGGCGCGGCGACCTACTATCAACGCCTTGCCGAGCAGATTGCCGCGCTGATTCGCCTCACACAAGGGCGTGCGCTGGTGCTGTTCGCCTCGCGCCACGAAATGCACGAGGTGCATCGTCGGATGCCCGATATGGAGGGGGTACGCATCTTCGTGCAGGGCGAAAGCTCGAATGCAGACTTGTCGCGACGGTTCCGCGAGGATGTGCAGTCCGTGCTGTTTGGCGTGCGCTCGTTTTGGACAGGCTTCGACGCGCCAGGCGAGACATTGAGCAACCTGATTTTGACTCGCATCCCCTTCGAAGTGCCGACGACCCCACTGCAACGAGCGCGACAGGCGTGGTTCGAGACACGCGGTGAGAATGCCTTCACCGCATGGACACTCCCGATGGCGAAGCTGCTGATGCGCCAAGGCTTCGGACGCCTCATCCGACGCTCGACCGATCGCGGTATTGTGGCGATTTTAGACCCGCGTATGCGCGTCAAGTCCTACGGACGCGAGATTTTGCGCAACCTGCCTGCGGGCATCCCGATTTTCGAATCGCTGCCCGCGTTGGAAAGCTGGCTGCGTCAAAATCCGAAAACTCCCTAAAACGCAAGGGGAATTTGGCTTCTGATAGGGTATACTTACCGTACCGTCGCTTGGGTGGAGGGCGCGCATGGCGAAAAAACCATCGGGCAGTCTACAGCAGCGCGTGGCAAGGTCGCCCTTTGAGCGGTTGCGCACAACAGGCTCCAGTGCGTATCGGCTGTACGCGCTGATCGCGTTCTATGCACGCGCTAAGAAACCCCTTTTCGATGACGAGGTGACCGCGCTCTTTACACAAGTGCTCCCTGAGGTGTGCCAAAGCTACGAGTATGAACTAATCGCCTATCGCATTATGCCGAATCAGGTGCATCTGATTGTGGGGTTCAAGCCGACCGACGCGATTGCTGATGTCGTCAGCGACATCAAGCGCAGCTCGGCACACCGCCTGTTCGAGGGTATCCCTCGCTTGGAAACCGAGATTGGCAAGCGCAACTTCTGGGCAGAGGGCTACTTCGCCGAGACACTGGGACATACCCAGATCGAGCCGCTGCTGCGGATGTGGCAGAACCGCTCGCGCGGTGAAGAGCCGATTCTGGTGCAAATCGTGTATGACCTGGCGCAGCCAATCCATCCCAAGCAGATGGAGCGTGTGCTGGACGAACTGCTTCCCGCCGAGCGCGTCGTGATGCGCCTACTGCACGGACTGCAAGGCGAGCAGGCGCACACCTTAGAGCAGGCAGCGGAAAAGCTCTCTCTCAAGCCCGAAGAGGTGCAGCAGATTGCCCAAGAGTCGATGGCGAA